>JBEPVU010000124.1:0-6416 GCA_041690855.1 Gammaproteobacteria bacterium
GCATATAATTCATCAACTTAGATTAAAAAAACCATCCCATTTTGTCCATTAAGCCCTTTTTTATTAGGTTTTTGCCTTGTATAAGGCTATCATTTTTACTATAATTAATTTGTAAGCCAAGTTAACTTACAGAGAGCATAAACAATGAAGAGCGCAATCGCTATGAACAGTAAAGCAATAGTCTCATCAAAAGGACAGGTGGTCATTCCTAGAATATTACGGGAAAAATTAGGTATTCATGCCGGCAATGAACTACTTTTCAGCGCACGCAAAGATGGCATTCTTGAAGTTAAACCCGTAGAACGCTCCATAGAAATGTTTTTTGGTCGTTGTAAACAGGTTGCTGAACCGCCTATGTCTATAGAAGATATGGATGCTGCCATTATGGCAGCCGTTGGCGAAAAATAATTTCTCTACTGAACAACAGGTATTTATCTCATGATTGGCTCTGATACCAACATTTTAGTCCGTGCTGTATTAGATGATCATCCGGAAGAATCAAAATTAGCCAGGCAATTTTTAAAGAAAATTTCCCGCGAGAAAAAACTTTTTATCTCATCTTACGCGATTCTTGAAATGGTCTGGGTTTTAAAAGTAAAAAAGCGGGCGCGCCCTGAAATTTGCGAGGCTATACTTGATTTACTCGATTCTCCAGGGATAGTAGTAGGTCAACGCGAAGTGGTTGTATCTGCATTAGAGATGTATAGCAAAGGAAAAGCAGACTTTGGCGATTATCTGATTTTAGCAGAAGGAGAATCCTACACCGCATCAAAAGTGGCCAGTTTTGATAAAATCTTCTGTAAAGATACCAGTCACGCTCAGCATCCTAAAAAATACCTTTAAAAATATACTCGGGGTACTTTAAAATTGCGCTTTTTTGCTGTCATCCTGCGGAGTGAAACGACGAAGGATCTCCCTGGATTAGCGCCAATAGTAGGAGATCCTTCGTCACTGCGTTCCTCAGGATGACAGCGAGAAAATGAAATCTATTCTAAAACAAGCTAACCTTTCACGAGAGGAATTTGAAAAATGCTTAAAGTAAAAGCTTATCCTGCCATTTTGGAAAAAACCAGAAAAGGATATAGTGCCTTCTTTCCCGATTTGCCAGGCGCTATTTCAGCAGGCAGCGATTATGAAGACACTATAAAAAAAGCAAAAGAATGCTTATCACTTCATCTTTATGGCATGCTGGAAGACAAAGAGCTACTCCCTGAACCAACCCATATTTCTGATGTTATGAAAAAACTTGAACATGGCGACCTGGTCGCACTGATAGAACCTGATATTTTTGCTATTAAAGCAAAACAGCATGATAAAGTTGTCAGAATAAATATTACTTTACCAAAATCCTTATTAGAAGCTATCGATGCAAAAGCAAGGCAGTTACATCTTAATCGTTCAACTCTCATTCAGAAAGTTGCTCAAGAAGCTTTTTAATTTTAAAAATTTACCCAAACTGATGCTGGAGGAAGATGCTTAACCTAATCACACCCGATTGGCCAGCGCCTGCCAACATTAAAGCGTTTACCACCACCCGCGCAGGCGGCTATAGTCAGGCACCGTTTGATAGCTTTAATCTTGCTAAAGGTATTGGTGAAGATGAAGCGATTGTCGCGCGTAATCGCTTACTGCTAAAGGAACAATTACAACTGCCCTCTGAACCACGCTGGCTGCAACAAGTGCATGGCATACAGGCCATTCAAGCGGATCTGCATTCAATGAATACGCCTGCCGATGCGTCTTTTACGCGTAAAATCAATACTGTCTGTGTCGTCACCACAGCCGATTGTCTGCCATTATTAGTCTGCGATCGCGCTGGTACGTGTGTAGCGGCCATTCATGCTGGCTGGAAAGGTTTATCGGCTGGTGTCATTGAAGCAACCTTAAAAGCTTTAGCAGTATCCTCAGATCAATTGTTAGTATGGTTAAGCCCCGCCATTGGGCCGCAAGTGTTTGAAGTGGGTGATGAAGTCTATCAACAGTTCGTTGCCCACGATGCGCAAGCCAGCCTGGCTTTTAAACGTAAACAAAATAATCGCTGGTTAGCGGATATTTATTTATTAGCGCAACAACGTTTAAACACGTATGGCGTAACACAAATTTCTGGCGGCGATTTCTGTACCTACTCCAACCCTGAACAGTTTTATTCTTATCGGCGCAACAATATAACCGGCAGAATGGCGAGTTTGATCTGGCTCACTGAAACGCCATGACAATACTCATTAAAATCGGTATGATTGCGGCATCATTTTTACAATCTTGAAATGGAAACGTATGAAAAAAATCAGCTTGTTGACCAGTAGCTTAATTCTTGCTTTAGCCACATTGCCACTTGCGCCTGTTACCGAGGCTGCCGTTCCCCCCGAGCAAAACGGCCAGCCGCTGCCTTCTTTGGCCGACGCACTCAAAACAGTGATGCCTTCTGTCGTTAATATTGCCGCACAAGGTGAAATTACGCTGCCAGATAATCCTTTTGCTGAACCCAACGAGCGTGGCAATCGGAATGCGCCTTATAGAATGCGCCCCCGCCAGTTCGAAAGCATAGGCTCCGGCGTTATTTTAGATGCCGGTAATGGTTATGTTTTAACGAACGCCCATGTTTTACGCAGCGCTAAAACCATTACTGTTACCCTAAGTGACGGCCGTGTTTTTAAGGCTAAATTGATTGGTGATGATCAACCCTCAGATATCGCCGTACTGCAAATTAAGGCTGATAAATTAAGTGCAGCGCCGACAGGCAATTCTGATCATTTAAAAGTCGGCGATTTTGTCGCGGCGATTGGTAATCCTTTTGGCCTGAATCAAACCGTAACGTCCGGTATTGTCAGCGGCCTGGAGCGCAGCGGCCTTGGCATTGAAGGTTATGAAAACTTTATTCAAACCGATGCTTCGATTAACCCCGGTAATTCCGGCGGTGCGCTCATTAATTTACAAGGCCAGGTCATCGGTATTAATACCGCCATTTTAGCGCCTGATGGTGGCAATATTGGCATTGGTTTTGCCATTCCGATTAATATGGCGCGCAGCGTGATGACACAATTAATTAAATATGGTTCCGTGAAGCGCGGCATGATGGGCATTTACGCACAGGATTTAACACCTGCACTGGCAAATGCCTTTGGCTTAAATGGCCAGACGGGCGCTTTAGTCGCGCAAGTATTTCCAGACTCTCCCGCTGCAACGGCGGGCGTACAGTCAGGCGATATTATTCAAGCCATTAATGGCCAGACTATTCTCAATGGCACGCAGGTTAAAAATCTTATCGGTATGCTAAGGGTCGGCACCCCTATTAATTTGCATTTATTACGTAAAGGTAAATCGGTTACTGTTAGCTTAGTCAGCGCCGATCCTGAACATTATAGTAAAGTTACTGAACAAAAAGACCGCTTCTTGTTTGGCTTAGGCTTACGCAATTTTGATCAGGAAACACCGACACAAGGCCATCTGACCGGCGTGCAAGTGACGCAGGTTGCTGAAAATACAGCGGCCTGGCTGGCTGGCATACGCCCAGGCGATGTTATTTTATCAGCGAATCAGACGCCGGTGAGTTCAGTGGCGCAATTACAAACATTGGTGCAAAAAAATCGCGATGAGTTGTTATTAAATGTATTTCAACAACGCAATGGCGGCGCGATATTTGTGATTGTGAAATAGCTGCATGCGCTTATAGTCGCTCGAATGAATATTTTTGTTTTTTATAAAGATGTTAAAAATTTAATGGGGCAACATTTAAAATGAGCAAAAAAATAAATCAGAATCCCATTCTTAAAAACACAATTGAAGTAGTGGAGGAATACAATATAGAGCCCCTGCCAGATAAGACTCCCATAATTTCCAATAAGCCAGAAGAAAAATACTCAGACTTCTGGAAAAAAAACATAGACACAGAGGCTATGATTAAAAAAGCTCTTAATAAGAGAGACATTTCATCCCAGGATCTATTATCTATATTAATAGATTGTACTTATCCGAATGATCTAATAATGAAGAACAATTTAAACAAGGAGGCTAAAGCCTATGAAATATTTACGTATATTATGGATGAAACCGGTAGGCTATTTTGCAGGATAATCAATAATGTAAAAAGATCAGAAAAAACATTTAATTTCCTGTTTATTGCTGCTGTAGGAAACAATTCTCTTAAGATTGTTGACTATATGCTAAATAAAAAAAAGATTTTAAAGCTAAATGTTGATTCTCGCTCAAATAATAAAGACGATACTGCATTATTGTTTACTTGTCAGAGGGGTTATGTAGACATGGCTAAATTATTATTACAGCATAATGCTGATCCAACTCTAAAAAATACAGCCGGTGAATCAGCTCTCTCAGTAGCACAAAAAAGCGAAAATAAAGCACTGTCGGACTTGTTTTCCAAGTATCAAGAAAAGCCTGTTGAAATTAAAAAAAAGAAAAAGAAGAGAAATACATCTACTAATATCAAAAAGCTGGATAATGACAATAATGACAAAAAAATGGAGATCACTTCAACAACAGTCATTGTGGAAACAGAGCGAAAATCTTTTAATCCTGATGACACTGCAGAGGAAATAGCTAAATTTCTAGCTGATTTTCTCAAAATAAAGGAAAAACTCTCTGAATCTCAGCTAGAAACTATACTAAATTTTTCGGTAGACAAGAAAAAAGCGATTTTGAAAATCCTTTTGGATAAACAGGAAGAAAATAAGCACTGCATTGAAACTTTATTATCTGTTGAATTTATTTCAGCAAAAATAATATTTGCTGAAATTGATGAAGATAATACGGATATTTTATCTAGGTTACTAAATGCCGGTATGTCAATCGATTATTACTTTACTGAGCGTCAAGCAACGATGCTATTTTATGCTACATTGAAAAATAAAGAGAAAATTGTAGCATTTCTTTTGGAAAGAAAAGCTAATCCTAATTTGGCGGACATTTCAGGTGTCGCACCGCTACATATTGCGGCAGCCCTTGGTTTTATAAACCTATTAGAATTATTAATAAATCATCAGGCTACATTAAACAGCCCAACGAAAGAAGAAGCTTATACGCCATTAATGGCAGCAATACAAACGAAACAATTAATGGCTATTCAATTTTTGATAAAATCAGACGCTGGTAGGAGTGCGATTGAGCATAAGAACATGGCATTGTTTGAGATGGCGATAGCAAGCGATGATTTAAATATAATGGAATATGTGGTAGAGCTTGATTTAAAATCAGCGCTTAATGTGCTAGCAAGCAAAAATTGTTTTGATGAAAAATTTGCTTTAGCAGTACTGCGGGCGGCAGAAAAAACTCAAGAAGGGACATCTATTGTCGAAGAATACTTAAATCAAGAAAAATATTCTGATTTATTGCTTAAAACTATCATAAGCCTGCTTAACATCAGTGAATTTCCAAAGCTTGTCTCAAGTCTAATTAAGCACGCTGAATTCCAACTCTTACTATCAGAAAAGTTGTACCGTCAAGCAGGAACATATTTCGAGAATTTATTAATACAACCAAAATGCTCTATACTTTCATACATAGATAAACTTGTTATAGCCTATCCTTTTTTATTAAGCAAAAAAATCAATAAAGAAGAGGACACATTTTTATTTAAGATAATAGCCGAGAACCCCACTAAACCTTTAGCTGAGCCTGTGCTTCAATGGTTAAAAAAATTGTGGGAAGAACAAAAACTTGAATTTAAACAAAACTCGAATGGGGATACTTTTCTTCATTTAGTATTCTTTTTTCTGGATGATGATCAACTTAATTTATTCTTATCAAAAGAGAATATCGATGATTATTTGAAAATGCAAAATGCGGCAGGCGTAAATTCGCTGCATTTAGCAGCTTGCCGAGGCTATACAAAAATTTTCAAGAGCACTACTCTCGATCTTAAGATAAGAGACCATCAAGGTTATACTTGCCTACACTATGCAGTTATAAATAACCAATACGCCATTGTTTTTGAAATTATTGCTCGCCGCTCTTTGAAAGATGAGATAATAAGCGAGGGATTAAACCTAGCCCAAAAGCTAGTACCTAACAATACTTTTATAATTAACTTGCTTCATGACACTTTAGAAACATTAAATTCAAATGAAACAAATAAAATAAAACTGCCCATTACAAAAAGTATTGAGAATCAGTTAAAATTGCTTCTTTCGAATGAGTGGAGGAATAAACAGAACCCGGCGGCGTCGATAGAGAAAACAACATCTAATACTTATTTCAAGAATCAAACAAATAAAAATCAGCTTAAAAACAACTGACCAGTATAGCTATTTGTTAATAAATAGTCAGTAAAATACTTCGCAGCAAGCCGTATAGGTTTATATATAAGTCTAGTGCACGCAATTTTTACCTCTCCCCCCGGGAGAGGTCACCGCAAAGCGGCGGGTGAGGGAGCTCTTATCAGCATGAAATTCATTATTGAAGAA
>JBEPVU010000125.1:0-6380 GCA_041690855.1 Gammaproteobacteria bacterium
GGCTCGAAAGCCTGAATACCTAAACGGTGCAAAGTAGGCGCACGGTTTAATAACACTGGATGTTCACGGATGACTTCTTCAAGAATGTCCCACACTTCCGGCGCTTCATGCTCTACCATTTTCTTGGCCGCTTTAATGGTGGACGCTAAACCGCGATATTGCAGCTTACTGAAAATAAACGGCTTAAATAATTCCAGCGCCATTTTCTTCGGCAAACCACATTGATGTAATTTTAAGGTCGGGCCTACCACAATCACGGAACGGCCAGAGTAATCCACCCGTTTACCCAGCAGGTTCTGCCGGAAACGGCCTTGCTTACCTTTAATCATATCGGCCAGCGATTTTAACGGACGTTTATTGCTGCCGGTGATTACACGGCCACGGCGGCCATTGTCTAATAAAGCATCGACTGCTTCCTGCAACATACGTTTTTCATTGCGTACAATAATGTCCGGCGCATTTAAATCTAATAAGCGTTTCAAACGATTATTACGATTAATGACGCGGCGATATAAATCATTTAAATCGGAGGTCGCGAAACGGCCACCATCCAACGGCACCAGCGGACGTAAATCAGGCGGTAATACCGGCAATACGGTTAAAATCATCCAATCCGTTTTATTGCCTGATTCTGCAATCGCTTCCAGCAGCTTAAGCCGTTTCGATAATTTTTTTAGTTTTGTTTCAGAATTGGTATTAGGAATTTCTTCACGTAAACGTTTAACTTCTTCGTCAATATCCAGCGTCTGCAATAATTTTTGAATGGCTTCTGCGCCCATGCGTGCGTCAAACTCATCGCCATGCTCTTCAATCGCTTCTAAATAAGCATCATCCGTCAGCAACTGGCCTCTTTCCAATTCCGTCATGCCAGGTTCAACCACCACAAAGGCTTCGAAATACAATACGCGTTCAATATCACGCAAAGTCATATCCAGCAACAAGCCAATACGCGAAGGCAGTGATTTTAAGAACCAGATATGCGCAACTGGGCTTGCTAATTCAACATGCCCCATGCGTTCACGGCGCACTTTTGCCAGCGTGACTTCTACGCCGCATTTTTCGCAGATAATACCACGGTGCTTCAAGCGCTTATATTTACCGCATAAACATTCATAATCTTTAATCGGCCCAAAGATTTTGGCGCAGAACAAACCATCGCGTTCGGGTTTGAAGGTACGATAATTAATCGTTTCCGGTTTTTTAACTTCACCAAAAGACCACGAACGAATCGTTTCCGGCGATGCCAGACCAATCCGAATATTATCAAACTCCTCCAGATAATCCTGTTGCTTCAGCAAGCCTAATAAATCCGCCATCAAAGGCTTATTAAAAGGATTGCCCGCGCCTGCAGGCAAGCCGGCAAACAGAGGATTATCTCTGCTGCCTGTTAAATTATCGGATATCGTCTGTTGTTTAATTCTGGTTCCCAAAGTGCCACCTCTTTCTTTGAACACTAAACAGTTAAGTCCCTTCCCCCTTGAAGGGGGAGGAGATAATTCCTAATCCTTCGATTCCAAATCCAATTCCATGTTAATACCCAATGAGCGAATTTCCTTCACTAATACATTAAAGGATTCTGGCATACCCGCTTCCATACGATGATCGCCATCCACCACATTTTTATACATCTTCGTACGGCCAGCAACGTCATCTGACTTAACAGTCAACATTTCCTGCAAGGTATAAGCCGCACCATATGCTTCCAGCGCCCACACTTCCATTTCACCAAAACGCTGACCACCAAATTGCGCCTTACCACCCAGCGGCTGCTGTGTTACTAAGCTATAAGAACCCGTTGAACGCGCATGCATCTTATCGTCGACTAAGTGATTCAATTTCAACATGTACATATAACCCACCGTGACAGGACGCTCAAACACCGTACCCGTACGGCCATCATATAACTGCGTCTGACCATCATCCGGCAAACCTGCCAGCTTCAGCATTTCTTTAATTTCAACTTCGGAAGCGCCATCAAAAATAGGGGTTGCCATAGGCACACCTTTACGCAAATTATTCGCTAACACACGAATTTCCTGTTCCGAGAACGCTTTAAAATCAATTTTCTGCGTACCAGCGCCACGATTATAAATGGAATCCAGCAACTCTCTTAATTCATGCACTTTGCGCTGTTCTTCCAACATTTGCCCTATTTTCAAGCCCAGTCCTTTTGCCGCCCAGCCCAGGTGAGTTTCTAATACCTGCCCCACGTTCATACGAGACGGTACGCCTAAGGGATTTAAAACGATGTCCACCGGTGTGCCATCGGCCATATGAGGCATATCTTCCAGCGGTATAATAGTTGAAATAACGCCTTTATTACCGTGGCGGCCCGCCATTTTATCGCCTGCCTGTACGCGGCGTTTAACCGCCATATAAACTTTAACAATTTTCAATATGCCGGGCGCCAGATCATCCCCTTGCGTCAATTTTTTACGTTTTAGATCAAATTTTTCATCTAACTCTAAACGTTCCGCTTTCAAACGATTGGCCGCCAGCTCAACCTGTTGGTTCGCTTCATCATCACGTAAGCGGATTTCAAACCATTTTTCACGTGGAATTTCTGCTAAATATTCCTGTGTGATCTTACTGCCATTTTTAAGCTTCTGTGGCCCACCGGCCGCTACTTTATCCAGCAATAATTTTTCTACGCGCTGGAAAATATCGTTTTCACGAATTCTAAATTCATCCTGTAAATCTTTTTTAACAACTTCCAGCGCCGTTTCTTCAATTTTTAACGCGCGCACATCTTTCGGCAAGCCATCACGTGTGAAGACTTGCACATCGATAATGACGCCATTCATGCCGGAAGGCACACGCAGCGAACTATCTTTAACATCAGATGCTTTTTCACCAAAAATGGCGCGTAATAATTTTTCTTCCGGCGTTAATTGTGTTTCACCTTTAGGCGTCACTTTACCCACCAGAATATCACCTGCGCTCACTTCAGCGCCGAGATAAACAATACCGGCTTCGTCTAATTTACCTAACGCGCCTTCACCCACATTAGGAATATCACCGGTAATTTCCTCGGCGCCTAATTTAGTGTCGCGGGCGATACAGGTTAATTCTTCAATGTGAATACTGGTAAAACGGTCTTCCGCTACTACACGTTCAGAAATTAAAATCGAGTCTTCAAAGTTATAGCCATTCCAGGGCATGAAAGCCACTAATAAGTTCTGGCCTAATGCTAACTCGCCTAAATCGGTGGAAGGGCCATCTGCCAGCACATCTGCTGCGCTAACGCGATCGCCAATTTGCACCAAGGGCCGCTGATTAATACAGGTATTGTGATTAGAACGGGTATATTTCGTTAAATTATAAATATCGACGCCGGTTACACCCGCTTTCGTTTCTTCATCCGCAACTCGCACCACAATACGCGCCGCATCAACAAAATCGACTATACCGCCACGCTTAGCCACTACCGCCACACCGGAATCGCTGGCTACTTTGCGTTCCATACCAGTACCCACTAACGGTTTTTCTGCACGTAACACCGGCACTGCCTGGCGTTGCATATTCGATCCCATTAATGCACGGTTAGCATCGTCGTGTTCCAGGAAGGGAATTAACGAAGCGGCTACGGATACCATCTGACGGGGAGAGACATCCATATATTCTACGCGGTCTGCCGTTGTTAACGTCGAGTCATTACGATGACGGCATGGCACTAATTCATCAATTAAACGGCCTTTACTATCCATGGTTGCGTTAGCCTGTGCAATCACATAAGCGCTTTCTTCAATGGCTGAAAGATAAACAATTTCATTGGTCGCCACGCTATTGATCACTTTAAGGTAAGGCGTTTCTAAGAAACCATAATCATTGGTTCTGGCATAAACCGCTAAGGAGTTAATCAAACCAATATTCGGGCCTTCAGGTGTTTCAATCGGACATACGCGGCCATAATGCGTAGGATGTACGTCACGCACTTCAAAGCCTGCGCGTTCACGCGTCAAGCCGCCAGGCCCTAAAGCGGAAACACGGCGCTTGTGGGTAATTTCCGATAATGGATTATTTTGATCCATAAACTGGGACAATTGACTAGAACCAAAGAATTCTTTGATGGCCGCTGAAATAGGCTTCGCATTAATTAAATCCTGCGGCATTAAATTTTCCGATTCCGCTACATTCAAGCGTTCTTTCACCGCACGCTCAACGCGCACTAAACCAATACGGAATTGATTTTCCGACATTTCACCAACGCTGCGGACACGGCGGTTACCTAAATGATCGATATCATCTATTTCGCCTTTACCATCACGGATGCTAATCAATGTTTTTAATACAGCAACAATATCATCTTTCGACAAAATACCTGGGCCAGTTACTTCAGTACGGCCTAAACGGCGATTAAATTTCATGCGGCCCACGGCAGATAAATCATAACGGTCGGCTGCAAAAAATAAATTTTTAAATAAAGTATCCGCCGCATCTTTAGTGGGCGGTTCGCCAGGACGCATCATGCGATAAATTTCAACTAATGCTTCCTGCGGCGTGTGGGTAGGATCAACCCGCAAAGTAGTAGAAATATAAGGCCCACAATCTAAATCATTGCTATACAGCACATGGATAGTTTTAATTTTCGCTTCTCTGATCTTTTTGATTAAATCAGCCGTTAATTCTGTATTCGCTTCTGCTATCACTTCACCGGTATTTTTATCAATAACCACAGTCCCTAAAGTCTTGCCTAATAAATACTCTACCGATACGGTTAATTTTTTGATATTAGCTTTTTCAAGCTGACGAATCTGCCGCGCAGAAATACGGCGGCCTTGCTCAACGATTACCTTACCGCTGTTATCTTTAATATCAAAAGAGGCTATTTCACCCCGTAAACGCTCAGGCACTAATTCTAAGATAACGCTGCCTTCACCGCCTTCTTCCTCTTCATCTTCAAAATGAAATACACTATTTTCAAAAAATAAATTCAAAATTTCTGCGTTAGAAAAACCAAGTGCATGCAGTAAAATCGTAGCAGGCAGTTTACGTCTGCGATCAATACGGACAAATAAGTTATCTTTTGGATCAAATTCAAAATCCAGCCAGGAACCACGGTAAGGAATAACCCGCGCAGCGTAAAGCAATTTGCCGGAAGAATGTGTTTTACCTTTATCATGCTCAAAAAATACACCCGGTGAACGGTGTAATTGTGATACCACAACACGTTCAGTACCATTAATCACAAAACTACCTGTTTCTGTCATTAATGGGATTTCGCCCATATAAATTTCTTGTTCTTTAATATTTTTAATAACACGACTATTAGCAGGCGCTTCTTTATCATAAATAATCAAACGTACCTTCACGCGTAACGGCGCGGCATACGTTAAACTTCTTGATTGACACTCTTTAACATCAAATAAGGGTTCGCCAATACGATAACTGACATAATCCAGCGTAGCTTCATGGCTGGAATAGCTGTGAATCGGAAATACGGATTTGAAGGCTGCATGCAAGCCCTGATCTTTACGCAACTCAGGCTCAACTTCAGCTTGTAAAAACTTACGATAAGAATCTACCTGGATAGCCAGTAAATAAGGCACTTCCATCATAGAAGGGCGCTTACCAAAGTTTTTCCGGATACGCTTTTTCTCCGTGTAAGAATATTGTTTCTGCGAAGATGCTTGCATTGCCTGGTTTGCCATTCGGATCCACCATTACTTTAAGTTAATAAGATACTATTCATTATCTCTTCTCCCCTTGGGAGAAGGTGGCGCAAAGCGCCGGATGAGGGGAAGCGGATGCCACTTAACTACCCCTCACCCACCCTTCGGGTACCCTCTCCCCCAAGGGAGAGAGAAAGTCACTTACTTAATTTCAACCGTTGCGCCGGCTTCTTCTAGCTTCTTCTTGATAGCATCTGCATCGGCTTTTGGAATGCCATCTTTAATATGCGCAGGCGCTGATTCAACTAAGTCTTTCGCTTCTTTGAGGCCTAAACCCGTCACTTCGCGAACAACTTTAATAACTTCAACTTTCTTAGCGCCTATGCCCGTCAACACAACGCTGAATTCAGTTTTTTCTTCAACTGGCGCTGCCGCACCGGCAGGGCCTGCTACGGCAACCGTCGCAGCCGCTGCAGATACACCAAATTCTTCTTCCATCATTTTGATAATTTCAACCACGTCCATGACGCTTTTCTGGCCAATAATTTCAACGATTTCTTTGTTAGAAAGAGCAGTTGTCATAAAATTTAATCTCCACTAAAAATAGTTTTTTGACTACCACCTAGTATTAGGCAGCTTGTTTCTGGTCACGCACTGCAGCAACAGTACGCGTCAATTTTGCATAAGGTTCAACCATTGTACGAACCAGTTTGGTAACAGGCGCTTTCATCACTGCCATTAACAGCGAGAGCGCTTCTTCACGGGTTG
>JBEPVU010000126.1:0-6336 GCA_041690855.1 Gammaproteobacteria bacterium
TGCCAGGCTATTTATGCAACGAACCCCCGTTTAAGCACGCTTAAACGGGGGTTTTTTTATGGGCATCTGTTTCTTCTAAGGGTGATGCCCGTCATTTGCTTGGCTGGCGGGTAGAGCAAGTAGGGTGGATTAGGCCGCAGGCCGTAATCCACCATTTTATTTATAAGGAGAGAGGGTTAGTTAACGCTTCCGCTTTTTCTGAGAGCTTGAAAATTAGTTTCTTGTGTTTTAGGAACATAAACCTCTTTATTAGATCCAATAAATATTTTTACTTCCTTGCCTTCTTTGTTCTTTTTTTCATAAATGAGTTGTGCTGCTTGTTCTGTTATCTCTAATGATCCACTAAGATGAATCTCTTTTTTATCATTATTTAAAGCAAGAAAAGCTTCTATTGCATTTTTTATTAATAATAATTTATTACTTTCGCTGCTTGATTTTAAATTAGCACTGGGTATAGAAACTGATTTTTTTTCTGTATCTACATTAAAAGTATTCGGTTGATTATTCGATAAATTTTTGACTTTAATAATTTGAATGGGATTATCAGCCTTTTTATTTTTCTCTAGTATCCAATCTTGTTCTTTAGCCATCTTTATTAAAGTCTTTAATACTTCCTGATTTACTGCTGGTGGTTGTACGGTAGATCGTGGCCTTGTTTGCAATTGATCAGCTTTATTAGTGTTATTATTTATGTTTATATCAGTGCTTATTGTCAATGCTTCTAAAACAATAGCATTAGTATCTACTGACGAATCATTTTTTATAGGTATAGCTTGGTAGGTGGTTGCTTCCTTTTGCTGTCCTGAAATTGTTTGATACTGTTGTATATCATTTATGCGCTTTAATAATTTTTCCGCCTCATCTTGAGAAAGATAATTAGCGCTTACCTCTAATTCCAAGGCAATATGTAATATTTGTATTGTTTGGTTATCGGGTAGTATTTTTATAAATTCCTGTAGCTTACTGGCCAGTTCTTCCCGTTTATGGGCAGTACTGTCCTGGTTAGAATTTTTAGAAAGTTTCTCAAAGAGTCTTTCAAATTCCCTTAATTTAGTAGTCAGATGATTTAAATATTTTACATAATTAACTTTAAATTTTATAAATTCTTTTTGTTTTTTTAAATCAGCAGGAAAGGGTGGATTAAGTGCATTTGCTTCGAGTATTGTTTTATATTTTACGAGACTGGTTATCCCGTTCACAAAAATTTTTAATTCTTTTAAAGGGATATAATAACCTTTAAAAAGCTGATTGAGTTGCTTTAACTGCACTAAATTATTTTTCTGATTACTGCCATGAAGTTTTATTTCAAGGATATTAATAGGCGGGATAGACTCGTTTTGCTCAGTTTTTGTTATTGGAGATGAAATAGAAATATCAGTGATCGGAATAGAGTTTGAGGTAGATGTTTTAAATTTTGTAGAAAAAGTTCCGAATTTTCCTGTCTCTTTTGTTAATTCTTCTTTGTTATAAATCGCATTAGGGTTTTCCCAGGATACCCCAACTAGCCATTCTTTTGATTGTTCCAGCGTATCTTTGATCTTAGGGTCAATAGTATTGGGAATACCATCTTGCACTTTAGTAAAGTACTTTTCTAATACAGTTTTATCAGTATTCATTGCTTGCATATTTTTTATTACGATATCTTGTTTTTGTGTGTTTGATATATCTGTAATAAAGGTGTTCTCCGGCGCTCCTCTTGCCAGATTATCTATAATATTTAAGAATATTATTCTAGCGGCATACCAATCGCTACGAGCAGAGTAATGGTTTGTTTGAGACGTTGATAAAGATCCGCCCCCGTGTGCCAGGTCGCACAAAGGCATAAATAGTAATGGGCCAGTTTGGTCATTAGCGGGTTCCTCTGACAAACCAGTAGTAGCATTTAATGTTTTTTGACGGTTAAACTCAGTTAATACAAATTTTAATTTTCCATGTTCATCTCGGGATAGCAAAATATTAGAAGGCGTAAAATCTCTATGAACGTGAATTTTATTATATTCATAAAGCTGCTCTAATAATGCCAAGAAGGCATTAATAATATCCATAGGATCTGCATAGGCATTTCGTTTTTCGAGATTTAAATTTAGTAGATCAGCTAATGTTTTTGGTGGAGATTCTACCGTTTTTATAGACTTTATTCCATTAGAAAAAGATTCGAAGTTCTCCTTTTCCTGATTAAGCTCGTCTGTTTTATAAATGTCGTTGCCACCTTCCCATGGCACGTTTGATATCCACTGTTCTGCTTGCCGCAGAATCTCAATGAGTTCAGGATCTTTCTTTTCTTTTGTAATCTCTTTGATTGCAATCTTATTAAAATAACCCTGTAACACTTTCTTGTCGGATCCTATTTTATTATGCTTAACTATAAGCTCCGCATTGGTCATTCCCTCAAGAAATTCAACCTTGGCATTTCCGCTAACTAAATTATCTATCATATTTAAAAAGGTTATTCTAATGGCATACCAATCACTCCGTGCTGAATATTTGTTTGTCCCTTCTTCTGTTAAAACGCCCAACTTGTGTCGAACATCGGATATAGAAGTTATATCTAGGGGGCCGTTTGTTTCAACAGCCGTTTCACTTGATAGGCCATTTCCATTTAATTTTTTAACGCGCCCAAAATCACCCATGACAAAACGTAATTTCCCTTTTTCATCCGTTTCCAGAAAAATATTTCTAGCGGCAAGATCTCGATGCACATAGTTTTCATTGAAGCGGTATACTGTTTCCAGCAGGGTAACAAAAGCGTTGACAATATCAATGGGCTTACCATATTTAGCCCTTTCTTCAGGAGGTAAAAGGAAGAATTTTCCTAACGATAGTGATTCGCCAAAAAAAGAAATAAAATTGGTTATTATAATAGGCTGCCCACTTTTTTCATCGGTGGCGCTAAAGCCTTTTAAGCAATTGTTGCCCTTATCCTGCCTAGAAAAATCCTTGAGATGTTCTCCCTCCTGCAAAAATTCTGGCGATTTTGTTTTAGAAATTTCACCTGAGCCTGAGCGTAAGGTTTTGAGGACTACTCTGCCTTGACTATCGCACAATGATTGAATGTCGGGGTCACTATTAGCCTTATTATAATCATTATACTGATATAACGAAGCTTCACCGGAATTACCTGCCCCTAATACTTTGATTACTTTAAAATGAGATAAATCAATCTTTTTCGCTTCTTCTTTGGCATCTTTATTTATTATGATGAACTCTTCTTCGTTAAGGGGTACTTTTTTTTTAGAAGAGTCTAAAGGAACTGTACCGGTAATTTTTTGAAATTGGTGATTTAAGGATTTAAGCGCTGAGAATTTTTCCTCAGCCAATAGCGTGCTAAAAAATATTTTCAGGGGATTGTCGGATGATCGAAATTTTTGCAAAATTTTGTCGTTAGCATTATGGTTTTGCAAATCTTCCAGACGTTCTAAAATGCTGGCAATACTGTAAGCAAGAATAAGGTTATTAAAATCATCAGGGTTCTTCGAATTAGAAGAAGAATCTTTAAAGACAGCTTCGAGCGCCGTTGCTATGTCCTGGAAAGTGGCGCCAATTTTTTCACTGGATGAGCGATTCATTAAAGAAGCAAAGATCCCTGGATCGGTAAGCCATCTGAATTTTTTTAGCGCTTGTAATAAAGTTACTTGAGGAGTTGAAAGCCTTGATTTGAATGCCTCTTTTTTTTCTTTTAAAGGATTGTCTTGCGTTCGATCAAGTATATGATTGATATTGGCTGTTTTGAGTCCCATTCTTCCGATACACGTTTCAAATAAATTTTTAAAGTTTATGTTTTCTTCTTTTTCAGGATCTAACCTATCGTTAATAGGTATTTCCAGCTTTAAATCCGTATTAATTTTTTTAATTTGTGCTAAGAGGCCATCTAAATTTTTTAATAACACATCGTCAGGGTTTAAAATTTTATAGAACCTTAAGCGCTCTAAAATATTTTCCAGGCAATAACGTGTGATAGCTTTAACTGTGTCTTGGTTTGTGTTGGCTTCATAATGTTCCGAAAATGCAGCAAGCGCCTTTGTTATATTTTGCATAACCTTATCGGCCATTTTTTCATCGTATTTATAGGCTACCAGCGATTCAAAAAAATCAGCGGCGTCAGTGTCATATCGGAAAGCTTGCAACGCTTTCAACACCGTTAGAATTTCTGGCTTTAATTGCTGTAAAGGGGTGCCGGCATTGCTATTCGTTAAATTGATGAAAAATTGAATATCCTTAATGTCAAAGCGATTGGCTTCAATAAAATTATTTGTCTGTTGAGTAATATCAACATCTTTATAGGGCATATAAACCTCACAATAAAAATCTGCCTGTTCGGAAGCAAAATAACTAACTTTATTCAAGTATAGTGCATTTATTAGCCTATTGCATCTCTAGACATTTCCCCCCAATATCACTATCTTTAACCCCCGTATTCCCGAATGAGAGCCTTATGTTACGCATTGTTCAACAAGCCCTTACTTTCGATGATGTCCTGTTATTACCAGGCCATTCCACGGTACTGCCTAAAAACGTGGATTTAAAGACTTCCCTCACTCAGACGATTACCTTAAATACCCCTTTACTATCTGCTGCCATGGACACCGTCACCGAAGCCCGTTTAGCAATTGCTATCGCCCAGGAAGGGGGTATCGGCATTATCCATAAAAATATGTCTATCGAACGGCAGGCCGAGCAGGTGCGTAAGGTCAAGAAATTTGAGAGTGGCATTGTCAAAGACCCCATTTTTGTCTCGCCAGCTATCACCGTGCGGGAACTTTTGCAGATCACGCAATCGCATAATATTTCCGGCGTTCCCGTGGTTGATAAAGATCAAGTAGTGGGTATTGTCACTAGTCGTGATGTGCGCTTTGAAACTAATCTAGAGCAATCAGTCGCTAAAGTAATGACGCCGAAAAAACGCTTAGTGACGGTGCGGGAAGGCGCCAGTCGTGAGGAAGTGATTCAATTATTACATAAACATCGCATTGAAAAAGTGCTGGTGGTTAACAATAAAGATCAGTTATGCGGGTTAATCACTGTTAAAGATATTCAAAAAGCGAAAGAAAAACCCCTGGCCTGTAAAGATGAACATGGTCGCTTACGCGTGGGTGCTTGCGTAGGTACCGGCTCGGATACGGATGAACGTGTCGCCGCCTTAGTCAATGCAGGCGTTGATGTGATTGTCGTAGACACGGCGCATGGTCATGCGCAAAGCGTATTAGAACGGGTACGCCAGATTAAAAAACAATATCCTCATTTGCAATTAATCGGCGGCAATATTGCGACCGGCGCTGCCGCAAAAGCATTAATGAAAGCGGGCGCGGATGCCGTGAAAGTCGGCGTTGGGCCCGGCTCTATCTGCACCACCCGCATTATTGCCGGTATAGGCGTACCACAAATCACCGCCATTGCGAATGTAGCAGACGCTTTGAAAGGCACAAAAATAGGCATTATCGCCGATGGCGGCATTCGCTTTTCAGGCGATATTTGCAAAGCGCTGGCCGCTGGCGCGCATGCCGTAATGATAGGTGGATTATTTGCCGGCACCGAAGAAGCGCCCGGCGAAGTAGAGCTTTTCCAGGGACGCGCGTATAAATCGTATCGTGGTATGGGCTCGCTAGGCGCAATGGAACAAGGTTCCAGCGATCGTTATTTCCAAGATGCACAAGCAGGCGCAGGCAAATTAGTGCCGGAAGGCATTGAAGGCCGTGTTCCTTACAAAGGCAGTTTACAGAATGTTATTTTACAACTCACCGGCGGCTTACGCTCCGGCATGGGTTATACCGGTTGCGCTAATCTAATGGAATTGCGCACTAAAACGGAATTTGTTCAAGTTACCTCCGCCGGTATGCGTGAAAGCCATGTGCATGATGTGAGCATTACCAAAGAACCTCCTAACTATCAAATAGAAAAAGAATAATAATATGAAACATCCCGCCAAACGCATTCTTATTTTAGATTTTGGTTCACAATACACACAATTAATCGCGCGCCGTATTCGGGATTTTGGCGTTTATTGTGAATTACATCCTTTTGATTTATCGGAAGCGGCCATTAAAGCCTTTAATCCCAGCGGTATTATTTTATCCGGTGGGCCAGCATCGGTTTATCACACAGAATCGCCGCGTGCACCGGAAATTGTTTTTAAATTAGGCGTACCGATATTGGGTGTTTGTTATGGTATGCAAACTATGGCCACGCAATTAGGCGGCGCGGTAGAAAAATGCGAACATCGGGAATTTGGTTACGCCCAGGCAACGGTATTAAAAAATACCGCTTTATTAAGCGGTATTGAAGATCATGTTGATGACCAGGGTAAAGCCTTATTAGATGTCTGGATGAGCCATGGTGATC
>JBEPVU010000127.1:0-6257 GCA_041690855.1 Gammaproteobacteria bacterium
AGAGCTCCCTCACCCGCCGCTACGCGTCGACCTCTCCCGGGGGGAGAGGTGAAAACTTGCACTAGACTTATCTATAAACCTATGCTGAATAGGCAGCTTAGATTTCTACAGCCTTTAATTGTTAACTGCTGAGCGAAACATGGCTGTTTTTCCCTCTACTCCAAAATGGACATGGCTATTTTGGAGTAGAGTACAATTTGGCCAGGATCGCTATGAGCAGGGTTATCCATGCAATAAATCTTTATAATCCGCCGCAATCCTTTCCAGATTCAACTTATTTAAAAACAGCGAATAGGTCATCCACGCACTTAAAGCGGCTAAATCGGCGAATTGTGGGGGGATGAATTGTGGCGCTTTTACTAAGCCTTCTTCCATAAGATCGGCTAATATTTTTTGATCTTCTAAGGTTGTTTTGCCGGCAAATAATAACGGAATACGTTTGCCTAACCCGTGTTGAATAGCTAAGCGGATGTAATTGTAAATCATGACAAAGCCTTTGCTATACACTAGATCTTTGGTAAATGGGCTGCCATTGGGTGTGCTGCCGCGAAAGACGCGTGTCGCTAAGGAATAACTGGTTTCTGGATCAAATCCCTGCTCATTAAAGTGCTGGAATATTTGAATAAAATCAGCGCCGCCTTCGGCCATGTGAATAGCCGTGATGCGATCCGTCAAGCGGCGTACACGGCCTGGATAAGAAGCAAATGTAAATATTTCCATAATAATGGCCAGACCTTCCTGCGTAATCGTTGAAGAAGGCGGCCCTTTGCTTAAAAATGTGCAGATCGGTTGCTGCAAACCATTAATGGTAGTACCCATATGTACCCAGCCTTCGTGTACTTCAATCACTTTTAAATCGCGTTCACTGAAGGTAGCGCCTTTGCGAATTTTAATAAATTCCGCGCCCGCAGCGGCATCGGCAACAATGCCATCCGTTAATTTAACTTTTACCGGCTGTTCGTGACCAAAATATTTTTCTAAGCGGGCGGTTAAAATCTCGACCGCTTTTTCGCTGTTGTAACATTTTTCATCTTTTTCAGTAGTCGTCTGTTCCTGTAATTGCGCTAAGGTATGCGAAACTAAATCCGCTAAATCGCTTAAACGAGGCGCGCCCGCATAAAAAGCATCGTCTGAACTGCCATACAGTTCCTGCGAAATTTTACTGAATTCCGGCAGACCACGCGCCCCTAACATGCGCACCGCCTCACGATATTCACGGCACATGCGCTGCATAATACTGCCAACGGGACTAAATTGGCCTAATAAACGGCGGATATCACGCTCTAATTCATAAAATTCTTCCTGCTTGGCGTCGAGATCAAAATTTAAGGGATTGTGCGTAATATAATAGTCTCGATTAACCGGCGGTAATTTTTTGCATTTATGTTTAAAAAAAGCTTCTTGAATGTCAGGCCCCCATTTAATAGCGTCTAAAACCCGAATGGGTTGTTGCGCTTTAACCAGGCGATCGGAAAGATCGCGCACAGTTTGTTGATAGGGCGTTAATTCAGCTATTTTTTTCATACAGTGCCTTCTGCTTTTTTTAATCGATCTTTTACTGCCAGCCAGGCTTCCTGTTCAGGAACGGCTTCCACTAAAATTATTGTGCTTTTTTGCGCATCTGCCGCACGCAGCGTGCTATACAGTTCATGCGCATAAGAAATGGGTTCGGCAGGCATAGTATACCAGGTTAAATGTTCATGTTTTTCAGTTGGCATCACAGAGTGCGCTAATACACCTATTTTATTATCCGCAGAGAGTAACGTTTTTATTAAGGTAGACAATGTTGTTTTAGGTACTATTTTCAGCGGTGTAACCGGCGCGTAGTGTGATAATAACATGCCTGAAGTTCTAGTCATTTCTTTGGCGGGGGTTAACGCAGCAGTACCGTGAATAATATTATTTAATTCACTAAGAGGAATAGCGCCAGGCCGCAATAACCGCGCTGTAGCGCCGCTAACATCAATAATGGTGGATTCTATGCCAAAATGGCTGGCGCCGCCGTCCAGAATTAAATCTACTTGATCGCCTAATTCCTGCTGTACGTGAGCAGCCTGCGTAGGGCTGATGCGACCAAATTTATTGGCGGAAGGCGCAGCGATGCCCCCACCAAACGCTTGTAATAAAGCCTGCGCAATAGGATGAGAGGGAACACGCAAACCAATAGTATCCTGACCGCCGGTGATTTGATCGCAAACGTGTTCAGCACGTTTTAATATTAACGTTAACGCCCCTGGCCAGAATCGTGCAGCCAATTGCCAGGCAATAGCAGGAATGTCCCGCGCCCAGGTGTTTAATTGTTCAGGCGCTGCTAAATGGACAATCACCGGATGATCGGCTGGCCGGCCTTTCGCCGCAAAAATTTTACGGACAGCGGTTGGATTACTTGCGTCCGCGCCTAAGCCATAAACGGTTTCCGTCGGAAATGCGACCAGGCCGCCTGCCTGTAGAATGTTTACGGCTTGTATAATCTGTTTTTGTTTTGCTGAGTCGGACACGATATTTTGTTTTTAAATAAAAATTAGTTAAATTAGCCGCTTTGATAACAGATAAGATTAAACTTTAGTGGCTACCACTTGTTTTACGCTGGAAAATCCAGGTACTACGCAAGCTAAACAAGGCATTACTTATCCTAAACCTGATTATGGCACAGGTGAGCAGCGTGCGCTAATCGAAATAGGTGAATATTTCGCTAAAGCGGGTGATTATGGTTTACAGATAGAGGATGAGACACAGCCTTATCTTTTTTCTTACAAAGATTTCATTTAACGACTTAGCTCGAATGTGCAACTATCCGACTTAACTTCGGACGCGTGACTTTATATAATGGTATTTTTAAATTAGGTAAGGAGAGAATAGTCATGCTGAGTACAAAAGAAAATACAAAAGAAAATACAAAAGAAGAAAACACAGAAAATAACACAGAAGAAACTAAACTTTTGCCGAAATCAAACTTAAAATCATCAGACTCAAAATGTCGTAGGTTTGTACCCCGAGTTCTGACTGGTGTGCTAAATAGTACTACAGGGATTTTTGCGACGGGCATATTCAAAGATTCCATGGATAGGGTTTTTACTAAGAGTTTTAAAAATAATTATATTACTGGAAAAGTGAGTGGCAATGATGTTGTGGAGGCGCCCTGGTGTACAGACTTAGTAAAGTTTTTACAGCAAAATAAAAGTGTTATCCCTGATTTTATACAAAATAGCCTGATCGAAGGAGCAAGCGCTGCGGTTCTTTTATGTTTGGCGTGTTATCTGGCTGAGCAGGCAGGTAAAACAGGCAAAACTAGATATTTGTTAGCTGCCTTACTGCTGTTGTTAGGTGGAATTGGCGGGTTAACATTAGCACAATTGTATAGCGAAAAATCAGCCAAAAACGCAGGAAATTTCGCGGGCTTTTGGGCAGGCTTTAGTGAAACATGTGATCCAATAGGCAGTCAGCCCTGCGCAAATATAACAACAACAAATTTTCAGTGCTCTCGTGATAATCCATTTGTGCAGGCGCGAAAAACCTTACCAGAAAGTAATCCAGCGTTTGGTATTTTTTTTCTAATGGCTGCCGTCTTGCTGACAACTCTGGGGGTGGGGTTTGGTTTTATCACTGGCAAGTTGCAGCGCAATAATAGGAATGACCCACAAGAACAACCTACTTTAAATTTAAATTATAAACCAGTTTGATCCTTAAAATAAAAATCCAGCAATTGCCGCGCTACCTGCGCGGCAGGGGTGGTGTAATTCTGCACGATGACGGCGATAGCAATTTGTGGATTTTCTATCGGTGCGAAGCAGATAAATAAAGAATTATCGCGTAAGCGTACCGGCAGCATCCCGGCATTGTAGCGCTGGCCTTTTAAACTATAGACTTGTGCAGTGCCGGTTTTACCAGCCACGGTATAAGAGACGTTTTTGAAAAATTGATAAGCGGTGCCGTCTGGTAGATTAGCGACCCCTTTCATGCCAGCGAAAATAGCTTTCCAGATATTTTTATCTAACTGTACCGGTGTCAGCGCTAAGGGTTCAAGTGCTGTCTGCACACCGCTGGCTGCCTGGCTGTGTAATAACACATGGGGCTGCCAGCGTTGTCCTCGATTAGCAATGGCCGCAACGCCAGCCGCTAATTGCACGGGTGTTATTTCCATAAAACCCTGGCCAATGCCGGTATTTAATGTATCGCCGGGATACCACGATTTATGCGTTACTTTTTCTTTCCACGCTTGTGTTGGCAGAATGCCTTTTAATTCTTCGGTTAAATCAATGCCGGTTTTTTCACCAAAACCAAAACGGGTTAACATCGCCGCAATGCGATCAATTCCCAGTTTAATCGCTAGATTATAAAAATAAATATCACTGGATTCCGTAATCGCTTTTACGAGGTTAACCGCACCATGCGCCTGCCGGTGAAAGCCGTAATAAATATGATCACTCTCTTTTAATTGGAACCAGCCTGGATCATAAAAAGTAGTATCCGATGTGATAGCGCCGCTCACTAAGCCTTCTAAGCTGATAAAAGGTTTAACGGTAGAACCGGGCGAATAACGTCCGCGCAGCGCACGATTATACAGGGGCTGTCCAGACGCTTTTTCCAGCGCATCATAATCCTTTTGAGTGATGCCAGCCACGAATAAATTAGGATCAAACGTAGGCGTGCTGATCAAGGCCAGCACCTCACCATTGCGCGGATCAATCGCTACAACGGCCGCGCGTTGATCGCCTAAAATGTCTTGCGCTTTTTGTTGCAGTTTACTATCGATAGTTAAATACAGATTATCACCCGGTGTAGGCGGTGTTTGCGCATAAACCCGCACGATCTGGCCTGTAGCATCGCTCTCTACCTGGTTATAACCTACGTGACCATGCAGTTGCGTTTCATAGGCTTTTTCAACGCCGGTTTTGCCAATAAAATTAGTTGCACTGTAATTGCTTGGATCGACTTGCTCGAGTTCTTTAGCATTAATACGTCCCACATAGCCCACAATCGGCGCAAACGCAGCGCCTAAGGGATAATGCCGGATCATCTCTGCTTGAATGGCAAAACCTGGAAAACGATATTGGTTTACGGAAAAACGGGCGACTTCTTCTTCCGTCAAACGTGTGCGCAACGGTATGGCTTCAAAGCGCCGGTGCAGTGTGAGTTGTTTATAAAATTGATCAATATCATCGTTGCCGAGGGCAATAATTTGTTTTAATTCATTGAGAGACGTTTTTAAATTATTAATGCGATTAGGCGTCACCACCAGATTATAAACCGGCGTATTGGCCGCTATTAAAACACCATTGCGATCGTAAATCAGGCCACGATTAGGTTCAGCAGGCAGTAAATTTAATTGATTTTGTTTAGCCAATGTGGTGTAAAGCGTATGTTGAAAAATTTGCAGATACGCCAGACGAACCAGCAGACAGACCATTAAAATCCCGATCAACAACGCAATTGTCCAGACGCGGCGGGCAAAGAGTGTGCGCTCTTTATGGGGATCTTTTAAAGTGGATAACGACATAAAATTTGCTTAAGTGAAAATGACGTGACAGACTTACAGTATTGCAATAGATAGCTTGATTCGCAACCGTCTTAGAGATACATTCTTTGAACGTAAAGCACGTGTAAGTTTAAAAATAAAAAAAGGATTATTAACCATGACACTGTCCCATGCGCTATTTTTACAGGCACAAAAATATATTCCTGGCGGCGTTAATTCCCCCGTGCGGGCTTTCAAAGGCGTTGGCGGCGAGCCTATTTTTTTTGCCAAAGGGGAAGGCGCTTATGTGTATGATGTCGATGGTAAGCAATATATCGATTATGTAGGTTCCTGGGGGCCGCTGATTTTAGGCCATGTTCATCCTGAAGTATTAGCAGCGGTCATTAAAACAGCCCAGCAAGGTTTAAGCTTTGGCGCGCCAACGGCGTTAGAAGTTCAACTCGCCGAAAAAATCTGCGGCTTAATGCCGACTATTGAAAAAGTACGCATGGTTAATTCCGGTACGGAAGCGACGATGAGCGCTATCCGCTTAGCGCGTGGTTATACAGGGCGCGATAAAATTATTAAATTTACGGGCTGCTATCATGGCCACAGTGATTCTTTGCTTGTAAAAGCTGGCTCAGGCGTTTTAACCCTGGGCATTCCCGATTCCGCCGGAGTACCGGGCGTATTTGTTAAACATACGCTCACGGCGGACTTTAATCATTTAGAGTCTGTTGAAAAATTATTTCATGCCTGCGACAAAGAAATTGCCGCCGTTATTATTGAACCGGTGGCAGGC
>JBEPVU010000128.1:0-6183 GCA_041690855.1 Gammaproteobacteria bacterium
CTCACCCGCCCAGGCTACGCCTGGTCGGCCTCTCCCGCTGGAGAGGCGAAAATGCCAGGCGTTTCCATTAGCGATCAATATAGATTTCTCCTGTCCATACCTTTATTATACGTTGTAGAAATTTTCAGCTTGAAAAACATCCATGTCAGACGATCACCGATTATTACTGCTGCAACAATGGTTGCATCAATCATTGGCTAAACAATCTTTCCACATTCAACCCATAACAGGCGATGCCAGTTTCCGGCGTTATTTTCGTATTCAATTGGCGAACCAATCTTACATTGCCATGGATGCGCCGCCCGATAAAGAAGATTGCCGTCCGTTTATCGCTATCGCACGCGCGTTCGCTCGGCTTGGTGTGCAGGTACCGCAGATTTTTGCGTTTGATTTAAGCCGGGGATTTCTATTATTAAATGATTTTGGTGATCGCTTATATTTAAACGAATTGACGCCTGACAATTTTGCTCAGCTTTATTTTAATGCTTTAGCTATTTTGCCGCGCATTCAAGCCTGCGACAGTGTAGCAGATTGGACATTACCGCATTTTGGCCATACATTTATATTACGTGAATGGCAGCTTTATATTGATTGGGTGGTGAATAAACATTACGGGATTCAGTTGAATGTACATGAACAGCATGTGCTGACGGACACTTTTAATTTATTGTCCCATGCTGCTGCTGCGCAGCCACAGGTTTGCGTACATCGCGATTATCATTCACGCAATTTATTGCGCCTGGCAGAAGATGGCATTGGTGTATTAGATTTTCAAGATGCCGTCTGGGGGCCTATTACTTATGATGCGGTTTCTTTGTTACGCGATTGTTATATTGACTGGCCACGAGCAGACATCGAAAAATTAATCGCCGCCTTTTATCAATTATTACGCGATGCCGGACAGCTTAAAAAAGCGTCGCTGGCAGAATTTATCCGCTGGTTTGATTTAATGGGTATTCAACGCAATTTAAAAGCGCTGGGTATTTTCGCCCGTTTAAACCACTTATATGATCGGCCGAATTATTTGCAATATATGCCCCGCGGGTTAAATTATGTGTTGCAAGTGAGTGAAAATTATCCTGAATTAAAAGCTTTTCGTCAGTTTTTACAACGTGGCGCTATGGCGCCTTCAATGGAAATAATTTTTAAATGAAAGCCATGCTTTTAGCCGCCGGCCGTGGGAAGCGTTTAAGCCCACTGACTGATGAAATACCTAAACCTTTGTTAAAGGTTAACGGTCAACCACTGATTGCGTATCATTTAATAAACTTAGCCCGCCTGGGCATAACAGATATTGTTATTAATATTTCTTATCTCGCGGATTTAATAAAAAACACTTTAGGCAGTGGCAGGCAGTATGGCGTTAATATCCATTATTCTTACGAACCTGTGTTATTGGAAACCGGCGGTGGTATTTATCAAGCGCTGCCTTTATTAGGCGCAGAACCTTTTTTAGTGGTCAGCGCCGATATCTGGACTGATTATCCTTTCGCGCAACTACCTGCAAAAATAACCAATCTCGCGCATTTAGTGTTAGTGCCTAATCCTGATTTTCATCCCGCAGGTGATTTCGGTTACGAAAAAAATGGCTTGTTAAATTTACAGGATGCTAAAAAATATACGTTTGGCAATATCGGCATTTATCATCCTGATTTATTTGCCGATTGCCGACCAGGCTATTTCCGCTTAGGTGATTTACTTTTTTCAGCGATCAAAAAGCAGCAGATTACCGGCGAGATTTATCGAGGAAAATGGTTTAATGTTGGCACTATCGCAGAATTTACTCAATTGCAAAAAATATTTACTGAATAAATATTAAACTGCCGCTACCGCAATAGTAGAAATAGCATGTTTATAAATAATTTGTAAATTTAACTGCTTATGTTTAACGTCTTCGCTGGATTCCGATTTTAAAAAAATAACATGTTTATCAAAACCTGCCATATAACCTTTCAATTTAATACCGCTGATTAAATAAATGAAAATAGGATATTTTTGTTTGCAGATGAGATCTAAAAAATTATCCTGTTGAAACAAAGCAATAGATTGCATGGATAAATTAACTGTGTCCTCAGACATGGTTAGCTCCTTTTAATTAATACGATGGCGCCAGCCTTTGCCTGATTAATTCCGCGACTATGTTAATAAAATAGTTCGATTACTCTAAGAGAGAACTTTTTTAAAAGCAAGCTTAATATTCGCTTGAAAAATGATTCTTTAAAAAATTATGTGCCAATTGATGTCCATATTCGCTCAATACGGATTCTGGATGAAATTGTACGCCTTCTATTGGCAGCTCGCGATGGCGTAACCCCATGATTTCTTTATTTTGCGTCCAGGCCGTGATTGCTAAACAAGCAGGCAAAATTGCGCGCTACTTTAACCACCACGCCTGATTCACGGAAATAATGCACAAGATTATAAGTAAAAGAATCATAATTATCGATGATTAATAGCATATAATGCCTGGTAGATTATAGCACTGGAGACGAAAACATGCATTTGTATCTTTACAACTCCAAAAAATCAAGTCAAAATGGAGACGAAAACATGCAAATGCTTCTTATTGACTCCGGATATTATTATGGCACGCTTTATTGGCAGACAACTTGAGCTTAAACGGCTCCTGCAACTTATACAAAAAAATAGCGCTTCTTTTGTAATCCTCAAAGGAAGAAGGCGTATTGGCAAAAGCCGTCTTATACAAGAATTCAGTAAGCATTTTGATCATTTTTATTCTTTCATTGGTCTACCCCCTGAAAAAAACACTACGACAAGCGATCAACTTGACGAATTTTCCAGACAGATCAGTCGTGAATTTAAAACCGCCAAAGCGCACTACGATGATTGGAGTGATGCCTTCTGGGCAGTAGGTGAACGAGTCCAATCCGGCAAAGTATTAATATTTTTCGATGAAATTTCCTGGATGGGTTCTAAAGATCGAACGTTCCTGGGCAAAATCAAAAATTTATGGGATTTACAACTGAAAAAAAATGATAAGCTAGTTTTTATTATCTGTGGTTCGGCTTCTGCGTGGATTGAAAAAAACATTCTTAGCAGCACTGGTTTTGTTGGACGCATTTCTCTTACTTTAACTTTAGAAGCATTACCCTTAATAGACTGTGATAAATTCTGGCCACAAAATATTTCAGCTTATGAAAAACTTAAAGTACTTGCCGTAACAGGAGGCATACCAAAATACCTGGAAGAAATTAATCCCAAACAAAGTGCAGAAGAAAATATCAAAAAATTATGCTTTATTAAAGGTGGTTTTCTGGTGGAAGAATTTAGACGATTATTTTCTGATTTATTCATACGCGAAACTACTTACTATAAACAAATCATTAAAGCCCTCGCTACTGGGGCTAAAGAATCAGGCAAAATATGTGAAGCATTAAATATTAAACATCATGGACGTATTTCTGAATACCTTTGGGAACTTGAGCAAGCAGGCTTTATTGCTAGAGATTATACTTGGAATATTAAAACTGGTTTAGATTCTGAGTTAAGTAAATACCGTCTGCAAGATAATTATTTGCGCTTTTATCTTAAGTATATTGAAAAAAATCTGGCTAAAATTAACCGTAATGCGTTTGCTTTGAAAGCGCTCATATCTTTACCAGAATGGCCTGCCATAATGGGGCTTCAGTTTGAGAACTTAGTTTTAAATAATAGAAAAAGCATTCACAACGCTTTAGAACTTAATCCCGAAGAAATTATCTGCGATAATCCTTTTTTTCAGAATAAAACCAGCCGAATGCCAGGCTGTCAGATAGATTATATGATTCAAACAAGATTTAACTCACTGTATATTTGTGAAATTAAATTTTCTAAATATGAGATTAGTGCTGCTGTTATTGCTGAAATACAAGCAAAGATAGATGCGCTTAAATATCCTAAAGGATTTTCATGCAGGCCTGTGCTGATTCATGTCAATGGCGTTAGCCGTGAAATTATTGATAGTGATTATTTTGCTAAGATTATTGATATGAGTACGCTATTAAGCGGAGAATCCTAATCTATTTCCGCAGCACAAATAAATTTCCTTCTACCGGCTCACCCTGCTGCAAACGTCCGGTAATTTTTTTATCGACTAAAATAGCCAGATCGAAATGTTTAGCTAATACTTCTACATACGTTCTGGCATGGCTATAACGCGCCGTGCTGCTCAGTTGATAAGAAGGGACATCACCTGTTTCTATCGTGAACGCAAATAAGCCCTGCATACGCAAGACGGCATAAACACCGGCAAAAACCGGTGTTAAATCGCCGAAATACACTAAAGTATCGGCGGCAATAATTAAATCATAAGTAGCATCCATGCTGGCAAGCGCAGAAATAATATCTTTTTCAATTAATTCATCATAAATATTTTTTCCTTTTGCTTTGCTTAACATGCGCGGAGAAATATCTACGCCGGTTAAGTGGCTGGCAATATCTTTTAATTCCTGGCCACTCAGGCCGCTGCCACAACCTAAATCCAGTACACGCCATTTTGTGTTGGCAGAAATATAGTCAATTAATGATTGTCTTAATAAAATAGGCACCTGGTAATGTAAATTTTCTATTAATTCCTGATCAAAATGCCCCGCATAACTATCGAATAAATTTTTTACATAATCGGCGGGCGCTGCTTCTGGATTCACTTTGCCGGTTAACGCATTTAACATATATTCGATGGCCTGGTTATCAGGCTGTAAGGTTAAAGCCTGTTGATAATGTTCAATGGCCAACTGTTGTTTCCCCATTTTTAAATAAATGGCGCCTAAATTACAGTAACTGTCGGTATGATCAGATTTAATCGCCAGGATTTTTTTAAATTGTTGAATCGCTTCTTGAAAATATCCCGCTGCCATATAAGCAGCGCCTAAACTATAGTGAGCTTGATAATCTTCCGGCGCCAGTTGTAAATATAATTGATAATGCCAGATTGCCTCCGTGAACCGATCCTGCTGCAATAAAGTGCCGGCTAAATTACTGCGGGCGTCTTGATGTTTTGGCTCTACTTGCAACGCTTTATTCAAATATTCAATGGCGCTGGCGGCATCCTGTTGTTTAAGATATAGCACGCCTACATTATTCAACGCTTCGACATGCCGCGGCTGAAAGCCTAAAAATGTTTGATAATGTTGAATGGCTTGCGCTAATTTTTCCTGCTGTAAATATAGATTGGCTAATTGCCAGAGTGCAATATTGTTTTGCGGTTGTAATTGTAATACCTGCTCAAACTGCGCAACAGCTTCTGCCAGGTTATTTTTTTTAATAGATAGCAGACCTAAATTAATGCGCGCTTCGATATAATCGGGCTGTAAAGCAATGGCTTTTAAAAAATTTTGTTCCGCTTCTGCTAATAATTCTTGTTTATAAAATAAACCGCCTAAATTATTGTAAGCATCACTATAGGTTTCATCTAATGCAATGGCTTGCTGATAGTGTTGTTGTGCACTCTCCCAATCTTTTAACTGCTTAAAGGCATTGCCCATATTATTATGAATAATCGGATCGGCCGTCTGAAAACGCAGTGCTTGTTTAAACCAGATAATAGCATTTTCAAACTGGCCTAATTGTGCAGCCAATAAACCCAGCATGTGCAGCGTCTGCGCATGTTGCGGTTGTTGCGCTAAAATTTCGAGATAAATATCCCTGGCAGTCACTAAATCATCCGCCTGGTGCGCCGCTAAAGCGCGGTCGAATAATTCGTCAAGTGGTTTCATGATGGGGCGGGTGGAAAAAATGGATAACGCGCCCTTCAGCTTCTGTTAAGTGTTCCCAGTCTTTCATACCTAATTCAAGCTGTATTGCTCCGCAAGTCGGGATATTCATTTTGGCGTCTTCGCACAGAAAGTGTAATAGCCAGGTTAAACTGGGATTATGGCCAAAAAACATTACTTTCTTATGAGAAGGTTTTATAGCTTTAATAATGGCCATTAATTCTTCAACGCCGCCCGTATAAATAATCGGCTCACGTTGAATTTTTTTTTCAGGATATTCTAAAGTCTCCGCGATTATTTTTGCCGTACTGAATGAGCGCACGGCTGGACTGCTAATAATTAAATCGGCTTTGATTTTCTGCTGCTGCAATTCCTGTCCGATATCATGGGCATGTTGTTCGCCGAGTGGCGTTAATGGTCTGTCAAAATCGCTTAATGCGGGTATGTCCCAACTGGCTTTTGCATGGCGGAT
>JBEPVU010000129.1:0-6126 GCA_041690855.1 Gammaproteobacteria bacterium
TCTAAGTGACTTCGCGCCCACACACTTTGCTTGTTCTTGTTGTTAAAGATCTTTTAACCAAACCCTGAGTCTGGCCTTTTTGCTTTGCCCTGATGGCCTTATAGCGAAAAGGAAGGCCATTCTATACTGCTGAGATTCACTGTCAAGGAAAAAGTAAAAAAAATTATTTGACGCTTAGTCCCTGCAGCAAAATAGTAAAAGCTTCTGGCATCTGCTGTAATATTTTCAGTGTATGCACTATTTCGACTTCTACCGGCTTATTATTAAGAACACATTCACGCATATTGAAGAGTAACCAGGCAAACCAGCTATTCAGACTAGCCCATAAAGTATTTTCATTAATATTTATTTCACCGCCAACCGCTTGATAACCCTGGATGATAGGCGTAACACTTTCCTGCCGACATGTTCCCACATTAATACCGCTCCAATTAAACAAAACACCGATTAATTCAATTTGCGGATGCAGCCAGCCGGCTGATTCCCAGTCAATAATGAGGGGGGAAGTAATATTTTTCCAAATAATATTAGCCTGCGTTAAATCCCCATGGCTGATAACCAAGGTATGGGTTAAATTACTTTGAGCAACAAAATATTTTTCAATGCGTAGATCCAGCATCGCTAACAAAGGCTTCACTAAGCTTATTAGTTTTTTCTCCCGGCTGATTTCCTGCAACAATAACCAGTCATTTAATTGAAAATTATGCCAATGGGCGGTTTTTATGGCCGGTAAATGTACATTCGCTAAATGCAGATGCGCCAATAGACTACCCATAGCATAACAATAATCAGGCGCAGCCGCTTCTGTTGATAAAACCTGGCCGGGTTGCCAGGGATATATTAAATAGTCGTCATAAAAAGTAGCTGCTATTGTGGGCAATCCCTTATCGGCAAAAATTTTTGCGAGGGTTTCACTTTGCAAAGCATCACTTGCACTAACAGCCTTTTTGATAGCAAATATCCCCTTTTCCGTAGAAACTTGCCAAAGACGCTGCGCAATAATAGTGACCGGCGCTTGTATTAAGCGTCCTAAGTTGAGATGAATGCAAATAAATGTTAGGTGTTCCATGATTATAAAAAATAAAGGCGGAATTGATCCGCCTTTAGCTTTAACAAAAATACGCTAAAAGTTATTATTTCTGTTTTTAGAAGGATTAGAAGTATTAGAAGTATTGGTAGGTCTATCATAAGTATTTTTATTAGAATCATCCGATCCTAATAAATTATGTAAATTAAATATTCTGCCTTCTTTTTTCTTTTGTAGTTCTAAGTAAAAGAAAATATGATTAGAAGAAGTTTGAGGGCCAGATACAATAAATACTCTCATTGTGAAGCCTTGGTATTGGTCTTTTAAACCTTCCATTTTTGCTTTCTCATCAGAAATCGATAACCCTATCGTGGTTAATTTTTGTTCTTTTGCTTTTTTTCGTCCTAACTGTTCATGTAAACTCATTAATCTTTTCTGTAATTCATCTTCTTCTTTCGCTGTACTTCCCTGCGCAGGTTTCAATTCAGGTGTATTATTATTTGCCTGAACGCTTGATTGAGAATTCTGCTTAGTATTCTTTATTAATTCTTCAACCTGTATAATCTGATTTTGTATTCCTGATATCTTCTGGGTTGTCTGTTGTTGTTTTTGATTTACTATGTTTATAAAGTTAGCTAAAATTTGTATTTTTTCTTCAATCTCCTCGAGATCGTCTTCAAATTGTTTGAGTATTGCTTTAACATTTTCTGGCAATCCTTTCTTCGTGCTGATTTGCTCAGGTGTAATTGTTATCCCGTGTTTATCTTTTAACTCTTCTATCAGAAGCGCCAGTTTTTTCAACATACTAAAATAGAATGCCTGTAATTCAACCATAATTTTTTCATAAGCCTGACTGATAGTTATCATCCTATAAAAATTTTGCGCTTTTGTTGTTTCATTATTATAACCAATGACTACAGAGCGTGGATCGTTACTTATTTCCTGGCTTGTAGGTTCAGCGATTTTAGTTTCCGACTTTGGCAATTCTGGCGTCAAAATTGTTTGTTTTAAGACTTCAGGCATGTTTTTCTCCTCGATTTAAATTTAATACGGTTAAGTTTTTTACGGTTGATAGCTATTAAGCTAATAATAACACACTAACCTTAAGAATTCCTTAAGGCCATGGATTATTTTGCCCCTCATAATACTCTTGGCCTCATTACTTTGAGCAATATTAGCCCTATCAGTAAAAAGATACTTTCATTACCCTGCCAGCGGGCTGAGTAATCCTCTAGTATGTTTTCTACCATAGACAATAATCCAATCCTACAAAAATGTAGTTTACTTAAATGAACGATATTTGCTAGATTAGCCCTAATCATAAATGGATATGTTTATAAAATGATTATCTTTCGCTACTTAACACGGGAACTTTTAACGGCATTATGCGCTATTACCGGCATATTACTATTGATTTTCTTAAGCCAGCAATTTACCCGTTATCTAAGCCAGGCCGCTACCGGCAAATTTGCCGGCGCTATTTTACTACGCCTGATCGGGATTGAAATTCCTCATCTACTCGGAAGATTACTGCCCTTAGGATTATTTCTAGCCATTTTATTTATTTACGGCCGCCTGTACGCCGATAATGAAATGACTATTTTAACCGTTTGCGGCATCAGTCGCAGCAAATTAACGTTACTGACCTTACCCACAACACTTGTCGTATTCCTCATCGTCAGCTTGCTTTCCCTCTGGTTAACGCCTCAATTATTAACCTATCGTGATCGCCTGCTCGCCCAGACTGGCACAGCCATACAGCTTGAAACAACCCTGCCTGGCCGTTTCCAGGAAGCGAGCGGCGGGCAACGTATTTTTTATGTTGAATCCATTTCGTCCGATCATCAGCACATGCAAAATTTATTTATGGCGCAACTCGCCACGAACAGTCAACCGGATCGTCCCGATTGGATTATTGTCACTGCAAAAGAAGGGTATCAAGTTATTTATCCCACCACGGGCGATCGCTTTTTTGTGACGACCGATGGGCGGCGCTATCAAGGCACGCCTGGCCAGAATGATTTTAAAATTATCCAATATGGTCAATATGGCATTCGTATCGAAAATCATGTCGCCGATATCAGCGCGCAGGAAGAAACACAACCCACCAGCGCACTCTGGCGTCCTGTTAAAAATAAACACCTGGCCTATTCAGAATTACAATGGCGTTTATCCATGCCACTCTCCGCCTTATTACTGACTTTATTAGCCATTCCCCTGAGCCGAGTCAAACCTCGCTTTGGCCGTTATGCGCAATTACTGCCAGCAATATTAGTGTATATATTATATGCAAATTTATTATTAGTCGGCCGCAGCTGGATTGAACAAGGTATTATTCCAGCCCATATTGGCCTCTGGTGGATCCACGGATTGCTGCTGCTGGTCATTACAACAATCTGGCTATGGCAAACGGGCTGGCAAACTTTACGGATACTATTTCTTCAATACAAACAGAGAATGAGAATGCTATGAAAACGCTTGATCGTTATCTGGCCGTTACTATTATCAACACCACATTGATGGTATTAGCCATGCTGGTTGGTTTGACCATCTTTGTTAATTTAATCAAAGAAATCAGCGATATTGGCACGGGCGCTTATGGATTATTAGGCGCTCTCGAATATGTATTGCTTGACCTTCCGCAAACTGCTTACTCTTTTTTTCCGATGGCGGCGTTGATTGGCGTATTATTGGGATTAAGCCTGCTGGCGCATCACAGTGAATTAATTATTTTAAGAACCAGAGGCGTTTCCATCGCACGTATTACGTGGGCAGTCATCAAAGGTGCGATTGTATTATTAATTTTAGCAACCTTATTAGGAGAATGGCTGGCGCCCATTGCCGAACACAGCGCAGAAAAACGTAAAACCATTTTAACCAGCCGCGGCCAGGCATTAATTACCGGCCGTGGCGTCTGGGTACGAGACGGGCAGAACGTTTTAAACATCCAAAACGTTATTGGCGCCAACCGCTTGCAAGGCGTTAACCGTTATGTTTTTGATGCGCAACGCAACTTGATACAAGCAAGTCATGCCGATGCGGGTGTTTATGAACATGGCCATTGGAACATGCAAAATATTGCTACCAGCAATATCACACCCACAGCCGTACATTCACAACATCATGCTACTGAAACCTGGCAATTATCTTTAAATCCCAGTTTATTACGCATTTCGGTTGTCGATCCGGATGAAATGACTTTGCCGCAGCTTTACGCTTACATGCGTTACCTTGATAAAAACAATTTAAATAAATCTGCTTATGCCTTAGCGTTCTGGCAACGTTTGTTGCAACCCTTAGCCACATTAATTATGGTATGGCTGGCTATTCCTTTTGTATTTGGTTCTTTGCGTAGCATGACGATGGGATTAAGAATTGTATTAGGCACTTTTGTTGGTTTTGGTTTTTATATCTTGAATGAATTTTTTGGTCCTTTCAGTATTGTTTATCAATGGCCGCCGTTATTAGCGGCGCTATCGCCACTGGTTTTATTTGCGATTGCCGCGTATTTATTGCAGCGGCGGATACGTTAATTATCAACTAAAAATATTAATAGCAATTGTTACTAATCCTGTTTTAGGAGAAATTTTTTGCATCATTTAATTTTCTTTACACATATTATCTTTTTTCATTTCTGCCAAAAATTTCTTTACTTCATGATCAAAATCGCTTTCATATAGTTTATCTTGCTCTTTTTTGTATATCTCATATTCTTTCATTGCCAATACTTCAGCAACTTCACGGCTTATTTTGCCAGCATTTGTAAGTATTTCATATTCACTAAACTTCAGAAATGCATTAAGTTTTCTACCCAATCACCCATATACATTGGTTTGCCACGTACTGCTTGAAGTTCTGCATAATCTAAATATATTGAAACAATGCGATTGAGATGATCAAGTTCTTTATGTTGAAGATAATTTTTGGCTATGACCACATCACTAGGCATAATTTTTCCTTTTGGTGCTCTTCGCCATGTGGTGAGCCCCATATAAGGCTTTGCACTGTTTGTACGTTCACTTACAATTTCGGCGGCAGTTTTTCCTGCAATGGCAAAATGAAGCTTATTTTGAACTGTCGCAAAAAACGTTTTACTCTCACTTGCCTTAGGTGAATAATCAATAGAAGTTGAATAAATATCAGTGATCTTCTGGTATGCCATGCGCTCACTTGAGCGAATATCACGAATTTCTTCGAGAAGTTCATCAAAAAAACGCTGGCTAAAGCGCGAACCATATTTAAAGCGGTCTCTATCTAATACAAAGCCTTTATGAATATATTTTTGTAAAATTCTGGTAGCCCACTGACGAAACTGTGTACCACGTTCTGAATTAACGCGATACCCTACTGCAATAATAGCCTCGAGTGAATAATGCTTAGTGTTATATGTTTTGCCATCTGCCGCAGTTATTCGGAAATTCCTAATAACTGAATCTTTATCCAATTCATGAAAAGCAAATATATTGCTAAGATGTTCATTAATTGTTGGGATTGATACATCATATAAAAAAGCCATTCGCTTTTGTGTCAGCCAGATATTTTCCTCAGCATAAAGAACTTCAATGTTCATTGCACCATCTACTGTTTGGTAAAAAGTAATTTGATTATCTAATTTTGCTTGTTTTTTTACCATACAATATTCTCTTGATTTTCTTTAAGTTTTACTTTTAGAGTTCACTGTTTCATTCGCAAGCAAGTACATACTTCCTCTATTGATTTATTCTGCCAATACTTTGCATAGTTTTTAACAGTCATTAGGGTGCGTGGATTCATATGATCAATGTTTAACACACCTTGTAAATGATTAATCTCATGTTGCAGAATTCTCGCATACCAGCCACGGGCTTGAATAATTACAGGCTCAGCCCGTTCATTTAAACATTTAACTTGTACTTCTAAAGCACGCGGCACTAAACCTATTAATCCTTTGGTGCTTAAACAACCTTCAAAAAAAGCTGCTTCATGAGATGATTTTACAATTAATTCCGGATTAATAATAACATGCCAAGGCACAAGTGCTCGTTCGCGTTCAGCTAACGCTTCGGCTGAAAGCTTTACATGATATTCAGCTCGATCTTCAATAATAATTAATTGTACGC
>JBEPVU010000130.1:0-6117 GCA_041690855.1 Gammaproteobacteria bacterium
ATGTTCTGATTGGCGATCTGTGTTTAATTTACATCGTGAGTATATTCAAAGTACTCAATCAGTGTGGAGATGGATAAAATCATTTGTACCCGTATGCCATGAATTTAAAGTACGTATGCAATTGTTTCAGAAGTTGTCAAGTGCAAACAGTCTATTGAGGGAAGTTCATAGAGTCACTAATATTTTTTTAAAAAAACTTGCTCAAAAAGAATTTTATAATAATAAGCAAGCTCAACTAGTCAATAAAAAGCAGATGCCTATTTCTGTTATTTCATCATGGCAAAACTATCAATCAATTTTTGAAAAAAATGTACCTAAAAAAATATCAGTAGAAAAATTTAATGTAATGCAGAGAAATCTAGAAAAACAAATAATAGCTGAAAGGCTTAATTTAAACATTAGATAGGAGTTGATTAACTGTGATCTATAAATGCCGCTTTATTATCTCATTTATTTTGTCAATGATAGCTTATTCTTCTGTCATGGCTGATACCACCGATACAACAGAAATCGGTCGTTATTTGACGGTTTCCAATAAACCTAAAAGCTCGCAAGTTGATTTGCTTTCACAAATTATTCAAGTGCGTTTCCCGCAAAATGTGCAAACAGTAGGTGATGCTATAAATTACATCTTACGTTTAAGCGGCTACAGTTTAATACCAAATGAACGTATGAGCAGCGCCTTAAAAATTACCTTAACTAAACCTTTACCGGCTATTGATCGGAACTTTGGTCCAATGTCGTTAAAAGATGCGCTTACGACTCTCGCTGGAATTGCGTTTAATCTGGCACAAGATCCTTTGAACCGTACGGTGGATTTCCGAATAAAGCCGCAATTCAAGCGTGTGTATACGGATAGCAACAAAACACAGCATTCAAACTCATAAGAGGTCATTGATGAAAGTATTTATCCAGAAATTAATAAAACCTACTCAAGAATCGGAGAATCCTATCATACTCAAAATTTTAGAGTCATTACATATAGCCGCCAGTTACTTAAATAAAAGAGGAAAATGGATTATTCCAAGCTTAAAAATTGGTTTAGGACTAATTTTATTAGCAATACTTATATTAAGTATAGAACATCAAACGGCTACTGTTTCTAACTATGCGTTTGATCAAAATAAGCGTACTTCAATTATTTTAAATGAGATTACTGATCTTAAAGATCAGGTGAAAAGTTTATCAGTAAATTCAAAATATGCCGACAAGTACAAAGCAATAACAGCCGGTTTAGATTTTCTGCAACACTCTATTCCAGAACTAGCAAAAAGCAGTGACATTCAAAAAATGTCGAATCAATTAGCTTCAATGAAAGATGATGTGGATTCGCAAATGTTTGATCTCAAAAAAGCGGTAGCGAATAGCAGTGATGTCAAACAATATGTTAATGCCAAGGTATTACCTTTCCATGTTATTTCTATTGATGTGATTTCACAACAGCCCTTTGTATCCATTGAGTATGCTACCCACATTACGCCTCTGGCAGTAGGCGACACGGTAGCAGGCTGGCAAATCACCTCAGCCGATTATGACGCGGCGCAGGTTGAATTTAAAAACGACCATGATCAATACGTCAAAGTTTCTTTATAGGGATAAGCACATGCGATATTTATTGTTGATAAGTTTATTTAGCCTTACGCCTGTAGCGATGGCGCAAGCAGTGCAGAACACCACGGAAATTAGTACGCCGGTACAGAATACGACATCATATTCTACAGTCATTGGTACCGCACAGGACTGGCAATTAACCACTGATGAATGGTTGCGCTATTTAAAACTGATGCAAGGCCAAAATGGCAAATGGTATCCTCAATTAACGCCGCCTGCGGTGCTAGGTTTAAATGCGCAATCCGAGGCAGAAAAGACACATTTTGCAGAACTCGTCGCTAAAGAAGAACACGATAAACTGGCGCGTGAGCTGGTATTTGACAGTGCCGTTCACCAGGCTTTATTACGCTTATATGCGGATGAACCTATTATCAAACCGTTTGATCTATCGCCGTTTAATCCTGTGCAGACAAATAAGTCTACAGAAACCGCTTCATTACAGGGGGGTGATCATCTGGCGTTATTTACCGATCCCAGGAAAAGCCTCGATTTTCTAGTGGTGCCTTTGTTAATTAAGATTATTCAAAAGCATCCTGGGATAACATTAGATGTCTATTGTGTGGGTAATGGTGATGATAATGCTATCCGCAATTGGGCAAAGTTTTATCATATGCCAGCGGAATTAGTCGCGCAGGGGCGTATTACCTTAAACCACGATAATGGTCAGTTGCAGAAAACAGCCGGTCATGTGCAACTGCCTTATGTGGTGCGTGTGCGTAATGGATTATCGCAGGTGGTTTCACCCTGGAGCTTAGCATGACCGAACAACGCCATGATAAACCACGTCAGTCGCATCACGGTTTTTTCAGTTTTGTGGTATTGACGGGCTTAAAAATTATTTTGGCGAGTGTGCTGGCCTGGTTATTTTTAGTATGCTGGTTTATTGGCCAAACGTTCTATCGAGGACAGGAAAGCGCTATTACGGCTGCGCAAACGATAGCCACGCAGCATTTACAATTTATCCAGTCAAATACTACATATCTGGCCGATGGCTTATTGCCATACCTAACTAAAGCACAATCCGGCGTAGCAGATTTATTAGCCTGGATAATTCACTGGAATAGTAAATTTCTGCAATCAGCGGCTGATCTATTCCTTGCGATTACTGAAATTCAGTTATTACGCTTTTTAATTTTTATTCTGGCGTTACCGCTTTTCATATTAGTTCTACTGATTTTTATCATCGATGGCCTAGTCAAGCGTGATATTCGTAAATTTCAGGGGGCGCGAGAAAGCGCACTGGTTTTTCACCGCCTTAAAGGGTTCACAGGTTTTTGTTTCTTTGCGCCATTTTTTATTTATTTAAGCATACCGATAGCCATTAATCCTCTCTTTATTTTTATTCCACAAATGCTTTTATGGGGAAGCACAATGGCTTTATCACTGACTTATTTTAAAAAATATTTATGAGGTTTGTATGAAAAAAATATTGCTAACCGGTATCACAGTAGCGATGACGTTTTTATCAATCAATGGCTTTGCTGATGCAACACAGGAAAAGATTTATTTAGTGCAGATACTGAATCAACTGAATGCCATGCAGCCCCTGGTCTTAGCGGCGCAACAGGCACAACCCTTCAATACCCGCATTCAGTTTCATTATACACACTATCGGGATACAGACGGTCATTTATGTAATGGTTTATTAGACGATATCACCGCCATTAAAAAAGGTATTACTGAAAAATTAAACCAGCCCGCTATCGAGCCAAGAACGGTTAAACCAATTAAAGGCGATTATTTAGATACTAAGAGTGGAATAGTAAAACCATGAATATAGGTGATAGTGCTTTGACAGCCTTTACAACTGTCGCCGGTATTGCACCGGACAAACTGAGTTTATTAATTCGTACCCTTTTATTGGCCTTCACTTTTTTATGGGCAGCCTGGTGCGTATACGGCGAGATACATTGTTTTAAACACCATGACGTGGATGCCATCGATATGATTCGAAAATTCACTCGTATTTTATTGATCACTACGCTGATGGTGGTTTTAGTTTTTATTTAATTAATAACAAGAGGATGTTTATTTATGAAAGGTATTTTTAAACGCGGCAAAGAAAAATTGCTCTTATTCTCGCTACTGTTAGCCAGTTTACCTGCTTGGGCGGATTTACCTAAGCCACCTGACAGCGATATTGCCAACGGTACCAATGACTGGCTGGATGTTGGCGGCACTTTAATGGGCAAAGCCATTAAAATCGGCTGCATCGGCTTAGGCGCATTAATTTTAATCGGCGCGGCAAGCGGCATTATCAAAGCCTATCATGTCGCGCATGAAAAACAGGATTTAGGCCATTTTTTCAAAATGCTGATTGTAGGATTGATTGCAGCGGCCATCGGATTAGGACTCGTATACGCCGGATACACCATTGTAAACACCCAGCAATAAAGGCAACCCCATGATTTTAAATCACATCAATCACAAAATGGCTATTTATAAAGATTGTACCTTAGGCGAAATGTTATCGGTTGGCGCTATGGTTTTTATTAGCAACAGTATTGTCTGCTCAATGATGAGTAAATTGTTTTTTGGTTTTGCCTGGATAGGTTTTGCTATTGCTATTTTATCCTTAGTGCCTCTTACCAAATTATTATTAGGCCGTTTACAGAAAATTAAATATGGCAAACCTTATGGCTACTATCAGCAGTTATTTTTTAAAAAATTACAACAGTTAACGCTTTTTCAACACTTATTTACCTTACCGTTTGTTGAACGCCAGGGTAAATGGTCTGTTAGGAGACACACATGGCAATAAAACCTTTATTTGATGCCTGGAAGAAAGAAGATCGGGACATGCAACTAATTAAAGCACAAAATAAATTTATTATATTGTTATTTATACTCTGCGCTTTGTGTTTTATCGGCTGGATGACAGCGCCTTCCCGCATGACAGTCTATATTCCGCCCGATATTTCAAATGGTGCAACCTTAAAAGCCGGTGCCATTCCAACCCCTTTAATCTACAGTTTTGCTTATGAAATCTGGCAGGAATTAAATTATTGGCCGCAGGAAGGCACGCAGGATTATCCTAAGAATATACGCACGTACGGGCCGTATTTAACACCCAGCTTTAAAGCGGAATTAAATCAGGATTATGAAGATTTAAAAATCGCAGGACAGAGCCAGCGTCAGCGTTTTTTACAAGGCATGACGGGAGCCGCTTACGATTCAATGAATGTTAAAAAACTCAGCAACAGCACTTGGGAAGTCGATCTTAAGATGCGCTTGACCGAATACAAAAATAATCAGCCGGTCAAAGATGTGGAAATTTTATACCCCTTAAAAGTGACACGTTTAAATATCTCACAGGCCAATAATCCTTATGGTTTAGCGATTGCAGGTTTTGTGACCGATCCTCTTCGTTTAAAAACGTATATTTAGGAGCTTACTGTGAAATTACGGACATTTAGTTTAGCGTTATTATTTTTTCAATTAACAGTAGTACAGGCGTATGCCGAGCCACTGCCGTTATCGGATCATCAGATGCAGAAATTAAAGCATCTATTTCCTGCGGACAGTGATGCCCCGCCTATTATCTGGCAGGGCAATCCTATTTTGATTCAATTGTCGCTGAACCAGGAAAAGCGCCTGGTGTTTCCCGCGCATGTGCTATTTGATGCGAAAGGCGCATTAGCGACTGATCAGTTACGCGTGATTAATAATGATAGATCGCTTTATTTAACGGCATTAAAACCTATTAATAATACACGGGTTTATATCACCTTGCAGGACAGTAACGAAGTGATACTCATGGATTTAGCCACTGGAAATAATGTGACGAATGAAACGGCTTATATCGATATTCAACCTATACATAATACCATATCTGCAACACAGGATACCTTGCCTGCTATTTCAGAAAATGATGCCTATGTCACCTTGACTCGTTTTGCCTGGCAGCAGCTTTATGCACCGGAAAGATTAATCAATAACACACCCGGCATTGTACGTGCGCCCATGCGCACCGAACCGTTACTGTCGACATTATTATATGGCGATAAAGTCATTGCGCACCCTGTTAGTTCTTGGCGGTATAATGATCGTTACATCACGGCGGTTGAATTACGCAATAAATATCCGCACGCAACGACTTTAAAGGCTAACCGTGATTTATGCGGTGATTGGCAGACCGCCACTTTTTATCCACGTACGCGTTTAAAACCCGCGGGCGATAAAACCGGCGACAGCACCACGCTTTTTTTAATTTCTACTAAACCTTTTGGCGACAGTATGGAGGTGTGTAATGCCTCTGCATAATACCAACAGCTTATTAAAATATGTTGTGCCAGGTATTCTGGTTTTATTAATCGTCGCGGGCTTGTTCAGTTGCAGCAGTGATAATACTGCCCGTAAAACAGCCATTAAAACACACGATAGTACTATTAAAAATAGTGCATCCGGTGATAGCGCAGCGGAATCACTGGATACTTTAACAGCCGATTTGCGTAATACCCAGCAGCAAGTGACGCAAATCACTAGACAGAGTGCGTTGTTAACAGA
>JBEPVU010000131.1:0-6088 GCA_041690855.1 Gammaproteobacteria bacterium
CTTTAACAGGTTGGGGATTAATCATTTGCATAACATTAAAGCCCCAATAAATGTCTCATTTTTGACTGTTTCGTTTTTAAATAATGCAAATTTTCCGGCACCGGCGTTGCTGTTAGCGGGACACGTTCGGTGACTTCAATACCATAACGCGTTAACTCTTCAATTTTATGCGGATTATTTGTTAACAAGCGAATTTTACTCACGCCTAAATACCGCAGCATCTGCGCGCCTATCCAATATTCGCGCTGATCCGCCGCAAAACCCAGTTTCTGGTTAGCTTCTATCGTATCCAAGCCCTGATCCTGCAATGCATATGCTTTAATTTTATTTTCCAGCCCAATGCCGCGCCCTTCCTGCCGCAGATAAAGCACAATACCGCCTTCACGGCTAATTAAATCCAGAGACGTATCTAACTGCCAGCCACAATCACAACGGCTGGAACCTAAAATGTCGCCGGTTAAGCATTCCGAGTGCAGACGCACTAACACAGGCTGCTGCGCCGCCTGGTTAATCGGCGCACGTAATAGCGCCAGATGACGATAATCATCCAGTGGGCTGCTAAATACTTTTAAGGTAAATTCACCGTAATGTTGTGTTGGTAAACGGGAAGACGCCACTTCCTGCAGTAAATTTTCGGTCTGAACACGATAATTAATCACCTCTTGAATCGATAGCAACACTAATCCGTGTTGCTGGGCAAACTGTTCCAACTCCGGCAAATGCGCCATCGTGCCATCGGGATTCATTACTTCGCAAATAGTAGCTGCTGGCCGCAAGCCTGCTAAACGCACTAAATCAATACTGCCTTCCGTCTGGCCTTTACGTTCCAATACGCCATGTTTGCGGGCTTTTAAGGGGAAAACATGCCCCGGCATCACCAGATCATTTGGCGTACTGTTAGGATCAGCGGCCACTTGAATAGTCCTGGCGCGATCAGCGGCAGAAATGCCGGTACTTACACCACTGGCCGCTTCAATGGAAACAGTAAAGGCTGTTTTATAAGGCGAACGATTATGCGTTGTCATCATGGGAATTTGCAGACGCGCCACATCTTCTTCCACCATCGGCATACAAATCAAACCGCGGCCATATTGCGCCATAAAATTAATCGCTTCCGGCGTTACTTTTTCCGCCGCCATCACTAAATCGCCCTCATTTTCTCGGCTTTCATGATCGAATAAAATAATCATTTTCCCTTGCCGCAAAGCAGCCAGCGCTTTTGTCACATTTGCAATTGAAGTATTCATGAGAGTTGTTTTATCAGTGGTAATTCTTTAAATTGATTTATAATCACGCGGGCCATCCAATCATATTCCAGATTGACCTCATCGCCTGCTTGTAAATTTTTTAAGGTCGTCCGTGCCAGTGTATGCGGAACCAGCATGATTTCAAAACCATCGTCTAATACTTCATTGATGGTTAAACTCACGCCATTCACGGCAATACTCCCTTTTTTTAACATAAAATCCCGTGCGGCGCTATCTAAACCGCCAAAAACAAAGGCCGTAAATTCGCCCTGGGATTGCCGGCGCAGCACTTGCCCACGGCCATCCACATGCCCCATCACCCAATGGCCACCCACGCTATCGCCCATCCGCAGCGCACGCTCTAAATTAACCTGGCAGCCTATTTTAAATGTTCTGGCTGTCGTCAGAGACAACGTTTCAGGCGAAATATCGACCGTAAATTGATAATCCTGCGGTTCTACTACCGTTAAACAAATCCCTTCCACCGCGATACTTTCCCCTTCCGCTAACGCAGTGAATTGGCATTTAATGGTGGCTTGCAAGGAATGCGGTTGCTGTTTTAACGCTGTAATCGTGCCGCAATGATCGATGATGCCGGTGAACATGTTGATTGCCTATGGAGTGTGTTAGCCTGTTTATTTTATATAAAAATAGTTAAAATTTATATATGAGTAGCACAACATGTATAAAAATCGCTGTTTTTTATACATAAGAGATCTATAATGTATAAAGTTTTCCATTTTTTATATATTAGGAAGTATGCCAGTTTTCAATTTTTAGCTGCTTGATCCTGGCAAAATGTTTTGTATTATTCGTAACTAATATTCCCTTATGCTGCAAAGTGATACTGGCAATCATTAAAGCTAAATCTGCAACAATATTGCCTTGTTTTTTCAATAAAGCTTTCTGTTCTGCAAAAATATAAGATGCCTGTTCACAAAAAGGCATTATTTGAATTTTAGCGAGGAAAGCCGTTATTTTTTCCAAATTGTGCTTTTTTTTGCTTGAATTAAACGCACCAAATAAAAGTTCTGTATGGCTAATAATAGTAGTAGATACTTCTGACGCTGGAATTGCTGTTATATGTTCTACTACACTTGGCAACCCTTTTAAAAAATAAATTATTGTATCCGTATCAAGTATATATTTCACAGTTCAGTCTCTATGTCTTTATTATGCTTGCTTGTTTCGATATTCATCAATATTTCGTCTGCTTCCTGCGCATTTAAAATACCTGCATAACCTAAAAGTGGATTTTGCGCAGGCAATTCTTTTTTCGCATAAACTTGCAAAGCTTTTTCAACAATAGCTGTTCTGGAAGCATGCAATTTTTGTTCAAGTAGCGACAAGGTTATTATCGCTCGATTACTTAATCTGAAATTTACTGCCTGTTTCATTTTCATACCTTCAAAATTCAAGTTTATTTGTATATACGAATTATAGCATAAATTCAGAAAATGTAAATACAACACTCACCAAACCATCTCACACATTCCATCCACGCTCAAACTTTGCCATTTAATTTCTTTAACACCCGCAAAAATATTTTCCGCGCCATCAAACGCCGTTTGCGCTTCCGCCCCCAGCCATTTTGGCGCTACATAAACAAACGCCCGCTGCACTAACCCCTGCCGCACCAGCCCCGCGAAACAGCGTCCGCCTGCTTCGACCCATAAATCCTGCACACCCTCTTCACCGATATGCCGCAAAACTGCCTCTAAATTCAATCCACCGTTTTGTGTAGCAACAGCAATACCGTGAGCGCCTTTTTTTAAATAAGCTGCCATCTTGATCGCATTTTCAGGGGTATTTTCATAAAATAAAATCACTTTCTCAGCCGTGTTAAATAGCTTCGCCGACACAGGCGTGATTAATTGCCTATCCAATATATAAACCGGCTTACGCAGATTTTCATCCGGCAGGCGCACCGTTAACAAGGGATCATCACAAATAACTGTTTTTGCTGTTGTTAAAATAGCATCGCTGCGTTTGCGCTGCTGATGGGTAAATTGCTGAGCCACTTCACCTGTTATAGCAACACGCTGGCCTTGCGCCCCGGCAATTTTGCCATCCAGACTTAAGGCTATTTTGGCGGTCACGTAAGGCCGTTTAGTTTTCCACCAGAAGGTATAACTTTGATAAAAATCCGTGATTTCCGGCAACGGTTGATAAATGACTTCAATGCCCGCTGCCGTTAAAATGGCGTCACTTTTACCTGCCACCTGGGGATTGGGATCACGTGCGCCATACACCACCTGTTTTATGCCACTGCGAATAATTAACGCTGTACAAGGCGGCGTTTTACCAAAATGGCAGCACGGTTCTAATGTGATATATAAAGTAGCGCCAGGCGCTTGTTCGTTCAATGGTTTCAGGGCTGCGACTTCGGCATGGGGAGAACCACTTGCCCAGTGATAACCTGTCGCTAAAACCTGATCATCTTTAACCACCACCGCGCCCACGGCCGGATTAGGCGCACAAAAACCCCGGCGGATTTCTGCCAATTCAAGGGCTTTTTTCAAATAATTAACGGGCATGATTAGATCCCTATCGATTGCTCAATGCCTGTAGTAATTTTTCATGCAGACCATCAAAGCCTGTATTACTCATAATTAAAATATGATCGCTGGCGCGGGTGTTTTCAATGATTTCCGCGATCATTTTTTCTACTGTTGGAAAAACCTGCGCGGGTGATTTTAACGCGGCGGCTATTGCTGCAACGCCCCAGTCTTCGCCGCTCGGTTTTGCCAGCAGTACAATATCGGCCTCTTTTAACGCGGGTATGATCGCATCACGATGTACGCCCGTGCGCATGGTGTAAGAACCTAATTCTAACACGGCGATAATACGTTCACTGCCCACCCGCTGGCGCAAACCTGCTAAGGTAGTGGCAATCGCCGTTGGATGATGCGCAAAATCATCATAAACCGTAATACCTTGAAACTCGCCACGTATTTCTAAGCGGCGTTTAACATTTTTAAATTTACTTAAAGCGGCAATAGCATGGTGTGCAGGTACACCCGCATGGCGGGCGGCGGCAATGGCGGCCAGTGCGTTGTGCATATTATGCTGGCCTAGCAGAGACCACTGGATTTGTCCTTGTATGTGATTTTCACAACTCACCGTAAATTCACTGCCATCGGATTTAATAGGATCTGCCGACCAGGCGGCGCCTATCGATTCAACGGGCGTCCAGCATCCCAGGGTGAGTACGTCCTGTAGATTTTGATCGTCTGCTGGACAAATAATTAACCCATTGCCAGGAATAATACGCACTAAATGATGAAATTGCGTTTTTATCGCTGCTAAATCCGGGAAGATATCGGCATGATCAAATTCTAAGTTATTTAAAATAACGGTACGTGGATGATAGTGAATGAATTTTGAGCGTTTATCAAAAAAGGCGGTGTCGTATTCATCCGCTTCCATCACAAAAAAAGGCTCGCTGCCTAAACGTGCAGATAAACCAAAATTTTGTGGAATGCCGCCGATGAGAAAACCAGGCTTTAACCCTGCTTGCTCTAAAATCCAGGCGAGCATACTGGCGGTGGTGGTTTTACCGTGTGTGCCTGCAACCGCTAATACCCAGCGGGTTTGTAAAATATTTTCATACAGCCATTGCGGACCGGAAGTATAGGGCAATTGATGTTCCAGCAGGTATTCAATCACGGGCATGCCCCGTTTCATGGCATTGCCGACAATAATACAATCCGGCGTAGGAATTAAATGGCTGGGTTCGTAACCTTCTCGAATCTCAATGCCTTGCTCGCGCAATTGTGTGCTCATCGGCGGATAAACGTGGGCATCCGAACCCGTAACATGATGTCCCTGCTGTTTCGCCAGCACGGCAATACCGGCCATAAAAGTGCCGCAGATACCTAAGATGTGAATGTGCATAGTGTTTTCTCTGATAATCCCCATTCGCGTAAATGGAATTGCCATTATAATTCTCAGGCAGCTAATTTATGTATTTTTAAACTTTTTAGCTTTTTTCTCACTTGCCACAATTCATAGTCACGCTCAATATTAAGCCACATCTCCGCACTTGGCTCTAGTAACAGCGAAAGCCGATAAGCCATTTCACTACTAATGCCCGCATGACCATTTAATAATCTGGATAACGTTATGCGGCTCACTTTAAGCAATTCAGCTGCTTCACTGACCGTTTTTATACCCGTTTCATTGAACAGTGCGTCTTTTACTATCTCACCTGGATGTAAAGGTTCGTATATACTTATCATATTTAAATCCTCTTAATGATAATCACAATAATTTACTAAAATAGCATCTTGCCCTTCAAATTGAAAAATAACACGCCAATTTTTGTTAACAGTGACCGCATAATACTTTTTTAAACTACCTTTAAGTTGATGAAAGCGCATGCCTGGCGTATTCATATCTTCTGGTCGAGTTGCCGCATTTAATCTTTGTAAAATAATTTTTAGCCGTATTATATGATCAGGCTTGATACCCGACACTTTACCGGATTCAAAAAATTGCCTTAAGCCTTTATGTTGCCATGTTTTAATCATAATGAATTGTAGCGCGCATCGTTACAGTTATCAAGAAGGGTTTGTATCCATGTGTTCAAAAAACGCCGATAACGTTAATTATGCGTTGCCGCCCCTAAGCGGCTGCGGCTTTAAGGTATCGCATAATTTTTGCGCCTGGTAGATTATATCGTGCAATACCCATAAATAATCCCGCATAACATTATTGGAAATTAAGTCTATATCTTTAGTGCTTGATAGAATATTCACTAAAGCGGCCGCTTTAGCAATAGATTCAACTAAGGTATCGTATTGATCGAGCGAAAGATCAAGCCGCACATTAACCTCAGG
>JBEPVU010000132.1:0-6073 GCA_041690855.1 Gammaproteobacteria bacterium
ATCCAGCACAGAGAATATCTGGTGCTGATCAAGCATTTTTTTATGCAGTTATTCAAAACAAACCGGAATTTTTGCCTAAGCAAGGAAAAATACTTTCTCATAATGAGTATATGAATCGTGTGTGGCCAGAGATTTAAATTTTTCGTCTTCTTCGAATCCAAATGACAGGCGCAGCACTTTTTAGTTCAATATCATATAAAATGGGTTCACGAACATTAGCGCTAGGATTCAGGCAATAGAGTGTATAAGTGTTAGGATTATTGCCTGCTTTTAAGCGTCGGAATAAAAATTCTTCCGTGGCTGTTTCAACAATGCAGTCATAATTTATGCATTTAACAATATCATCGCCGAAAAACCGCTGCCCTCCAATATATTCACCTAACATATATTGCGGACTCATGCCATCATCCAGTATTCGCATATCAATGGCATTAGGATTGTATTTACGAAAAGCAATCAATTCATTACGAATTGCCGTTTCCTCGTCAGTATCAAGTGCTTGTTCAACATCTATTCCGGTATGTAAAACGTCATCTAAGCGTTGTGGCCCGATTCCTCTGCCATACAATAGCCAGTCCTTTGTAACATAAAGGCCTTCTTGCCGCATGGCGTACATAATACGCATGGCACCTTTGGGTGTTAACCCGCCCTTTTTGCCGTTTTCCCAGGATTGTTGGGTATTTACGCTAATATCGTATTTATCCTGAATGACCTGTTGGGTAAGCCCAGCCTGTAATCTGACTTGTTTAGCCCGTTTACCACGCTCTTTGGGTGTTGCTTTAGGGTTATCCCATAGGGTAACTTTCTTCATGTTAGTACCAAAATATTAGGGTTTAGCGGCAATATATGCCGATAACAAACAATTTAAAATTTATTTTTACCGTTTTACGGTGAAAAACTATTGCTTTAAGTTTTACCATGTGGTTCAATCATCCTTGTGGAAAGGAAATAACCCCAGTACACACAGCTAACCTAAGGTTAGCTGTAAAGTGCCAGTCTAGGGCGGCTACCCTGAACCGGCGTTTAGAGGAAGTGGTTGTAACCCCGACTCCTCATGGCGATAAAAGTAACACATTTTTTATTGCTTTGCAGGATTGACCACGCCTCCGTAAAAGACGATGGAGAGGTTTTATGGAAGTTCAATCAACACACTATGCAGGCAAGAAGTTATTATCACCCGCACAACTATTGGCTGATATTGCTGATGATGGCAATTATCACGCTATCCAACCATTGATTCTTCACTATCAAAATCGACGAGAGCAGATTTTAAAAAATGTTGGTTTTTATTCTTCCGATGGACAAGGAATTATATGTATGCAAAACGCAAGCTTTTGGAAGCGACTCATAGATGAAATATTAGAAAACAAGGAATATTCAATTAATCGCATTACTGAGGAATTGGATGCGTCTCGTGATGTTATTGTTGGTTTAAGGATGGGTGATATTAAGTATCAAGAACCCTCTTTTTCAGAAGGAATCAAATTATTAGAGCTACACTGGAAGGTGAGAAATAAGCTGCATAATTAAAAATGATAGTTAGTGAAGTGAGGGATGATTATGCATGTTAATTTTAGTATAGAGAATAACGAAGTAAAATTTTTTTTGACGAGATTTTATAATATGAAATATGTATTTGCAGGTAATTATCTGGAATATACACGCTTTGTGGAAAAGCAAGAAGAAAATGGTTATATGGAAATTAGCAAAGTGGAACATCTCAATAAAATAAAAGAAGGTGGAACTTTAATTGTAACTGGCAATTACAAAAAACGAGCTATATGGCCGGAAATTTTAAAAATGGCAACCGCTAAAGGGATTATCATACAGCAACAATAACTTAATAAGGAAGAAAATATTATGCTCATTTTAACAAGACGTATCAGCGAAGCAATTATTATTGGTGATGATATATCAATAACAGTGCTGGGTATCAAAGGCTGTCAGACCAGACTAGGCATTAATGCACCTAAAAACATTAAAGTATATCGAGAGGAACTTTATCGGAAGATGCAGCGAGAGCATCAGCAGAAGCTGGACAATAAAGTTAATGGCTAATATTAATTCTTTGGAGAGATTTATTATGCAAACAGTACATCAAGCAAAAAATCACTTTTATCCGGCTTTTGCTAGTCGCATAGATTACGATGAAATAAATGCGATGGTAGAGCGAATTGGGTCAACAGGTTCGATAGTTAAAATATTTAAAACAGCACCAAAAATATTATTAGTAGAAGATGACCCCCTTATTCAACGTATTAATCTAGTTTTTCTAAAATTACTTGGTTGCAAGGTTGATTTGGCACAGAACGGCCAAGAAGCCACTACTATGTTTAAAAATGGTTATGACTTAATTTTATCTGATATCGGTTTACCAGATATCGATGGCAGAGAAGTTATCAAAACTATCAGACAGCAAGAACAAGTTAAACGAATACCAATAATTGCATTGACTGCTTTTGATAATTTTATTATAGAGGAATGTTACGAAGCCGGTGCTGATGATTTTTATGTAAAACCACTTAAACCTGAAGAGTTGGGTATTGCCCTCAAACGGTGGTTACCCCAATTTATTTAGTACTAAAGATGATTTATGACAATTAATATGCGTTCTGCAAATTTATATGATGCTAATGCGATTGCAAAAGTTCATCATGATTCTTTTCATGCCGTGCGCAGTGATTACATGCCTGACTATTTTTTTGCGCAGCTTCCAGAGATTCTTTATCAGGCTGGTTTTTAAAATAAAAAAGGTGAGAATAAAAAATATGAAAACGGAAGAGACTTATAAAATACTTGGACTTGCTGATAGAACAAAAAATATAAAGGTGGAAGAGGTTTATAACATATTGAGGCTTGTCGTTGGAAAATTTTTAGAGAGAAATCAATTTACCTATGTAACTGCTGAAAGCCGGTGGCGCAATTTAATGCTCAGTATATTTTGTCCATCAATTCTTATGTCGGCTGGTCAATTAGTCCAGGAAATGCATGAAATATCACTGTTGTTACATAGGCTTGAAGAGCGACTAGAAAATGGAAAGGATGAAAAGAAAGATTAACGCTTTTTTAAAAAGCTTTTTACAAATTGCTGATCATAGCCACTTAGTAGTTCGGCTAAGGTGGTATTCAAGCCAATGGCTATGCGGGTTAGGTTCAGGACGGACAAATTGCGTTCGCCACGTTCTATTCCTCCGTAATAAGAACGGTTTAAATGGAGTTCATGGGCAAAATCAGCTTGTGAATAGCCCATATCATAGCGACGGTAACGGATTTCCTTGCCTAAAACTATTAGTTCAGGATGTTTTTTTGCTGTGCGCTTTTTTGTCATATTCTAAAATTATGGGCTATAATCAGAATAAGGCGACATGCTATAGCATGTTTTTTACCGCCTTTAGCAGGTGGCCAAGAACTAAGCAAGATGCAAACGTAGGGTTTACGGTGCTTGTTCTAGGCTGTGCTTTACCTACAAGGGATGCACTATCAAGTCAAAGGACACACGTCTATCTGCTGGCAAGGGCTAAAGGGGGTGTGTCATGAGTAATTTTTTAGTTACTGGGTTAAGTGTGGGAATTAATAGTGATTTTAAAAAAGAATTATTTATTTTCATCTTATTACTTATTTTAACAGGTGTTTTTATCGGCTCCATGGAATTAATTAAATTACGTGAGTATTACAGGATTCCATTAATTACAATGTTTGTCAGTTGGATGGCAATAACGTTTTTAGGTTACATGTTAACACGAGAAACATTTTACTACGGTGGAGCAGGGTGGTTTTTTCAATTATCAGCAACTTTTTTACTCGCTGCCTGTTTTTGTATTTTTGGCGGCCAGACTATTGTGGTTAATTCGCCTGATGATATCAACAAACTAAGCCATTACAAAATTGAGAGAGTTAATTTTGTAGATATTCATAAACCATACTTAAATCAGAATTCACGAAAAAATTATGCTCCTTTAATTACCTATAACGATGGTTCACGGGAACTTATTTTATCCTGTTCCAACGCAGTAGGGGAGAGCAGATTAAATGAATATGCATCAGTAAGAGTCCATGAAGGTAAATTTCTGGTGGATGGCGTCCCGTTTTATAGTCCAAATAGTGCAAATCAATTTTTATCAGAAATTAATTTGGCTATCAACTGTATAACAAAGGCTGATTCAGTCGGAAGATTAATTATAAAATAAATAAATAGTAGCAGAGGCAAATATGCTAATTTTAATCAGGCGATGCGGGCAGAAATTTTTTATAGGAAATAATATTAAAATTACATTACTTCGTATTTACTCACGCAAAGTAAAAATTGAAATATCAAGAAAAATAATTTTTTCAAAATTTAGATATGTGAATGAATACTTTTTGGATGAATATGGTACCTCTTTAGCGATAAAGAAGAGTATAGTCATGAGATTAAACCATATAAACTATGCCCAAGTCTCATTTGGCATCGATGCACCACAGAAAATCAATGTTCACCGTGAGGAAATCTATTATAAAATTCATAAGAAAAAAGAAACTGCTTACTTTGCTTTTAACTTAATAAATTTTATAAAACACTTCTTTTATAGCAATAAGAAATTTCACGTTAATGGTTAATAATGCAAGTTGGAGCTTCGATATATAAAAAAGAATTAAGGATAAACGAGCAATTAAGGTAATTTTATTTAAAGAGGTTATTAATGTTAATTGATTCTAAAAAATCCATAGAAAATTTGAGTTCAGTTGAAACTATTGCCATTATTGAAATGGCTGAAAAAATAGAAGAGGCCAATGAGAAAGCGAGATGGGAGAATATAAGTTTCTTTGAAAGAAGAATAAGGCCTATTATTAAAAAAATAGCAGAATGGTTTTGTATATTGGGTTTTGCATTCTTTGCAGTTAAGCCATTTATGGTGGATAAGCAGGACATAGATTGGAAATTTCAAAACTACAAAAAACAACTTGCTATCGCCAATGCTATTTCGACTAATAATGCTCTATATAATAAATGCGCAAAAAATGAGCAAAGTCTTATCAATAGCAGTGCTACTTCAAAGCAAAAAGAAGGCACATTTTTATACCAAATGCGTTGTGGAGATTTTGCTAGCAATATCTCCACATCACTTTATCAAGTCGATTTATATTTCAAGCTTGATAATAACAGAAAGCAAAAGGTTAATGAGGAAAAAAATGAAATAATGAAAAAGAGGGCTTTTGATAATGATACTAGCGTTTTTCTTAATGGACTTGTGTCACTCGATTTAGATCCACAAATCAAAGAAACAAAAGAGAAACTAAAAATAAAATAGAGGTTAAGAATGAGGTTTATAAAATATAGTTTAAGTTTTTTATATATATTTGCTTTCCTTACAATACTTGCTTTCATGATTGCTGCCAATATTAACTATCCCAAAAATATAGCCGGTGAAAATAATTTTAAGTTCTTTCAGGAAAAAGCGGATATTTTTTATTACATGCACTTTAATTGGCTATGCGATGGCGATAAAGCTCCTGGTAATTATGAATGCATGAAGGCGGCGCATGATGCTAATGACTATATTAATAAGATGATAAAAGTTGTCAGAACGACACCGGAAATGGATCAGGAAATATTGGCCATATTAACTCGAAGCAATCAAGACTATATGAGTCCAAAGCTTATCGCTATCTATAAAAAATTAGCTAACCAATACGCTGATTTGCTGAAGCCTGAAGCGCAAAAATTTGGCTTTAAGAGCGTAAAGGAATACTGGATGCTTGATTGAAGAGAATTATATATCTGGATTTGTGTAGTAAGCAGTATTTATAAATAAGACAAGAATATCTGAATAAAGAGGTAGTAGTTATGAAGATCAATATTTTTATTTCCTGTTTAGTAGTGGGTGTTATCTGCTTAAGTGCGGGATATTTATATGGTAAAACTGATAGGCAAAGCGTATCCAGTAACCTTATTAAGCTTAAACAAGAAAGGGGTCAACAAATTGAGCTATCTGCTTCTATGACGATGCAGTTTCTTGATTATGAAAAAGCGTTAGGGAAGGGAGTGTCATTTAAAGTGTGTAAATAGCCATAATCGGATATTCTTATTTTAATC
>JBEPVU010000133.1:0-6071 GCA_041690855.1 Gammaproteobacteria bacterium
TTTCTGCACTGCCCTACCCGGGCGAAATGACGCCTTTACTGAATAAAGAAAAAGGCCAGGGTGCTATTGAAAGTACCCGACAGATTCGTGCGATTGTGCAAACGTGTTTTGATGCGGCGATTGAGCGTTTGCAGCAGGAAAATTTTACGGAAGAAGCTGAACAATTAAAGGCGGCTACAGTGCATTGGTTGCGCCATACCGGCATTTCGGATGATGTTAAGCACCGGCCGCGTGAACATGTGCGTGATGATGCAGGCCATGGTTCCAGCGCTATTACGGATAAATATATTGATGTCGAATTGCGCGCCCGCCATGCCTCTGGCAGGCGCAAAATGATTAAGCCGGTGGACGTTATTGAATAGTTGCTAGCTTACTGTGGCGGCGGCTATACGAAAAATAAAGCACTAAACCGATTAAGGTCCAGACGGTAAAGCCTGTCCAGGTGAGGCGGGAGAGATGCGCCATTAGATAGATACACGTTAAAATGCCTAAAATAGGCAGTAAAGGCGATAGCGGCGTTTTAAAAGGACGCGGCAGGTTGGGATGGGTATAACGCATAACAGCCACGCCCGCGCAGACAATACAGAATGCCGCCAGTGTGCCAATATTGACTAATTCAGCGACATGCTCCATGGGAACAAAGCCAGCGATTAGCGCCATAATGGCGCCGCTGATAATAATTACTCTGATAGGCGTCTGCGTTTTAGTATGCACCTGCGAGAAAACCGGCGGCAATAAGCCATCGCGGGACATTGCAAACATAATACGCGTCAAGCCATAAAACATAACTAATATAACCGTTGTTAAACCCGCGATAGCCCCTAAGGCAATAATAGCGCCCGCCCAGCGATAGCCCAGGTTCAATAAAACTTGTGAGACGGGAGAACTTACATTCAACGTTGAATAGTGCGCAATAGCCGTCAACAGCCCTGCCACCAGCATATAAACAAGGGTACAAATCGCCAATGAAGCTAAAATACCACGCGGCAGATCGCGTTGTGGATTAATAGCTTCTTCGGCAGCGGTTGATACGGCGTCAAAACCGATATACGCAAAAAAGATAACAGCCGCGCCGCTAGCAATGCCCGGCCAGCCAAACGGCAGAAAGGGATGCCAGTTCACAGCAATATTAACATGGCGCAATGCGATACCTATAAAAAGCGCGATAGCGGCTAATTTAATAAACACCATGATTTTGTTAATACGCGTACTATAACTAATGCCGATCGCCAGTAAAGCGGTCAATAACACTATAATTAATGCAGCAGGCAAATCAATAATGCCGCCTTCTGCGGGGGGATGCATTAAACTGAACGGCAGCGGCAGGCCAAGCGCCGTTAAAGAATTATTAACATAAGCAGACCAGCCAATGGCTACTGCTGAGCAGGCTACACTGTACTCCAGCAGCAAGTCCCAGCCGATAATCCAGGCAATCAGTTCCCCGAAGCCTGCATAGGCATAACCATAAGCGCTGCCACAGCCGCCGATAGCCGTGGCCAGCTCAGCATAAGAGAGCGCTGCAAAGGCGCAGGCCATGCCTGCCAGCAGATAACAGAGGATAATTGCAGGCCCTGCCTTGGTAGCAGCCGCAATGCCGGTTAAAACGAAAACACCCGCGCCGATAATAGCGCCTACGCCTAATAGTGTTAAATCAACGCTGGTTAAACAACGTTTAAGGGGCGAGTTTTGCTGCGTTGTGACGGCTTTAGTGCGTAGAAGATTAAGCATAGTTTTTACGGGTTGACGGAAATATTATATATTAACTAAATTATAAGCCAGTGAACAATTATTTTATTGCATATTATCATTATATTAGCTAAATTACTGATAAATAATAATAACAATAATATTTTTTAAAAGGATTAACCATGGATGAAGCACAACGGCGCCCTATTACCGTTGACTCCGATGATAATGTTCTCAGTGAAGATAGCGTTTCATATCCTGCCACTAATGTAATACGCGGTATGATACGTGAAATACTGACTTTACCGGATTACACGCTCACGCGTATCGCGGCGGAAATTGGCTTATCAAGCGCAACACTCAGGCGCTTGCTGCAAGGTAATACTTTGCAGCCTTCTGTGCGTACTTTTGATAAAGTAGTACGCTTGTATTGTTCGGTTTGTGTAAGGATTTATGAAAAATACTAAAACTTGTTATCATCGATGAAGGTCTTGCTCAATGCCTTGCTCAATGCCTTGCTTAAAGCCCTTATTTTTTATTTTAATGCTTATATTCTTGGTTTAACGTAACTACTTCTTTTGAATTGTTAGAACTATTAATTTCAGAATTTTTTTGTTTTTTACAAAACCATTTTGTGAGTCCTTTCGCTGAAAGATCTGGCAAAGGCTTTTTTTGATCTGGGGATACATCACCAGTCTTTGCGTAAGATTTTAGATCACCTGTTTGTTGTTCGTTGTTCTTAGTCGTTAATAAATTTTCACAGCCCAATTGCTTGAGTAACAGTTTTTGATTGTCCCGCTCTAGCTCAATTCGATTATCAATATCATTCAATGTTCTTTGCGCGACCGCTAATTTAGATTGCTGATGATATTGATAAAGATTAAATCCCGTCCAGATCACCGCAGCTCCCAAAGCTATTCCCAGGCCTACTGGGCCTGCCAATGCTCCAAGGCTCATCATCAGGATGGGAATCACCACCAGTCTTACAATTAAAATGCCTGTGCCGGCGCGGCCAATGGCAACAGCTGTTCGATTTAGCCCTTTCTTAAATTGAGTCCAGCGCTTATTTTTATGCGTGGTTAATTTCCTGGCTGCACGGTCATCATGGGAACCATAAATTTTTACAGGCTCTTTTCCTTTCGAAATAACTAATCCTTGCAGTTTGCGATTCTGCATTTCTAGCATTTTAAGTGTATCTATTTTGCCGGCATTCTCTTTTAATTGTTCTTTTAAAGAAGCTTCTGCGGCTTTTTGCTGCTTTATCCCACGATAAGCTAAAATCCCACCTATGATCATACCAGCGCCAAAGATTGCTAAACCGACAGGATTGCTTAAAAGAATTGCTCCAACAGTTAATGTACCTGCCGCAATTAAAATAACACCTAAGGCCCATCCTATAAACGAAAAACCTATTCCTTTTCCTAAAACAGAATTAGCCGTATTAAAAAAACGCTTAAAAGAGTTCTTTTTGCCAAAATCTGTATTAGCTTCTTCTTCTAATAAATCAAATTGCGCAGCCGTTTTAAAAACTGTATTTTTCTTGTCTATGCGCTTCTGAGTACTAGCAACTTGGTGTAAAAAAGCCTCATCCCTGATTTCTTTATTTTCCAAGCAGTCAAATTTTTTAAGTTCTTCATAAGAGGCAGTAGTAAGTAATTTTTTAACTGTCTGTTTCTCATTTTCTAATAATGTTATGGGTTCAATACTTTTCAAACGTTGTTCATAAATTTTCTGTATATGCAATTCTTCCAGTAATTGATGTTTGAGCGTTTTATCGGTGTATTTATTTGCTTGAATAGGGTTATTCAGATCAGGTTGCTGGAATTTGCTTTTAATATAAGCCCCCAACGAGAATGCTGAGTTAACAACGATCCAACCTAAAGCAGCCAGCAAAACACCCGTTTGTGAATGTTGTGGCCATAGGCTGGTATCAGCTTGGTCATAAGTCATATCTACAGGAAAAAAAGCAAGCCAGAAAGCAAATGAATAATTATTTGCTAATGCGTAACCGTTGCTTAAAATGCTAGGATTATTTAACCGTTCTAAAGCATTTCGGCGATTTTCTTCAAAGGTATTGTCATTAAAAATTTGCTTTTCTTTGTCATAAAAAGCAGGAGAAATTTTATTAAATGCCAGCAGGCGCTCGCAGAAATTATTTTTTTGGTCAAAATCTGGATTACATTCTTTTACTTCTTCAATAGCTTTTTTAAAATTTTCCGGTTCTTGAGTCATTTTTTTTGATAACGCATCTAGCACGCGCAGTAGTTCTGGTGTTTCTTGATCAGTATTACTAATTTCAGAAAAAGAATGCTGGATATCTAATTTATCTAACAATAGCGCTAAAGAATCACTAAGATCTATTTGGGATTTATTCCATGTAATGCGAAATAATTCAGGTAATAACTCGGCGCTTAATTCAGAAAATTTCTTATTTTTATTTTGATCCCACTCTTCAACGAAAAGTTTCTTCAGTAAAGAGTTAGGCTTATAGCGAAATTTTAAATCATACTTTCCTTTTTTATCAGGCAGGATTTTAGCTTCTAAAAAGTAATCAACCCCTCTTTTTTTTAATTGCGCATTAAAAATTTTCTCTAGTTTCTCGCGTGTAGATTCATCGTCTAACTTAATTTCTTCCCCTGTTTCCTTTTTAAATTGTTTAACAAAATCATCTAAGTGATTTACTTCATTTTTATTAAACAATTTTGCAATGACCGGAATAACGGCAATAATACTGAAAGGCAGCAACAAGAAATTGCCAAAACTATGGTGAGGGCCCATGAATTGACTAAAATTATGCACATCAAATACCTGGAGATCACGAAACGGCGTGAAGGAAAACTCGTCAAGCGCACAACCCGTAGTTTGGAGAATAGCAGCCACGAGCTGCAGGGTTCCCTTACGCCGTTTACTATTGTGCTTATTTTGCGCTGGATCTTGATAATCAGGTACTTTTATGCCCATATTCCCCCCTGCCCAAAAAATATTAGTTTTTGTAGTATTATACTTACATTATACTAAGGAAACCTTAAGGTTTCCTTAAGGGATGGGATAAAATTTCGGGTAAAGTAACCCTTTTCAAGGCCAGAATTCAACTAATCCGTTGGTCGCAATAGCGGAAATAATAATACATCCCGAATCGAAGGTGAATCGGTAAATAGCATTACTAAACGATCAATACCAATGCCCTCACCAGCTGTTGGCGGCAAACCATATTCTAATGCCGTTACGTAATCGGCATCGTAATGCATCGCTTCTAAATCGCCTGCTGTTTTTGCCTGCGCCTGATTGAGAAAACGTTGTGCCTGATCGTCTGGATCGTTTAACTCCGAAAAGCCATTGGCTAATTCTCTGCCGCCAATATAAAGCTCGAAACGATCGACAATGTCTGGATTATGATCGTTGCAACGCGCTAACGGCGAAACTTCTGTGGGATGCGAGGTTATAAAGGTTGGATTTTTAAGTTGATGCTCGGCCGTTTTTTCAAAAATTTCAATGTGAATTTTACCAAGACCATCGGTTTCTTTTAAGGGTATTTGTAAACGCGCAGCCACGCGGCGGGCGCCTTCCAGTGTATTAATATCGTTCGCTTTAATGTCTGGATTAAAATGCAAAACAGCTTCTGTTACCGTCATACGTTGAAAGGGTTTAGCAAAATCGTATTGTTCGCCTTGATAATTAATTAATAACGTGCCTAAAACTTCCTGCGCTAAATAACGCATTAATTCCTCGGTTAAATCCATTAAATCGTGATAATCAGCATAGGCCTGATAAAATTCTAAAGTGGTAAATTCTGGATTATGCCGCGTGGATAATCCTTCATTACGAAAACAACGATTAATTTCATATACTTTTTCCATGCCGCCCACGACTAAACGCTTTAAATATAATTCGGGCGCAATGCGTAAATAAAGTTGCATATCTAAAGTGTTATGGTGCGTAATAAAAGGCCGTGCTAATGCGCCGCCAGGAATGGGATGCATCATTGGTGTTTCAACTTCAACATACTGCCGCTGATTTAAAAAATAGCGTAATTTATCGAGTAATTGTGCGCGTATTTGAAAGACGCGGCGGCTTTCTTCATTCATTAATAAATCGAGATAACGCTGACGGTAACGTAATTCCTGATCGGCCAGGCCATGAAATTTATCTGGCAAGGGGCGTAACGTTTTAGTTAATAAACGAATGTGATCTGCTTTAATGGAAAGTTCGCCAGTTTTAGTTTTAAAAACAGTGCCTTCTACGCCGATAATATCGCCGATGTCCCAGCCTTTAAAGGTTTCATAAACACCTGCAGGCAGTTCATTTTCTTTTAAATAAATCTGCATACGGCCGCTGCTATCCTGGATATGCGCAAAACTGGCTTTACCCATCAGACGGCGCAACAT
>JBEPVU010000134.1:0-6019 GCA_041690855.1 Gammaproteobacteria bacterium
ACAGGATGTTTCAACAAGCGGACTCATTAATTATTTCCAGCGGATGAATCAATAATCGATGGCAAAATGAACAGTTCTATTTCTTTAAAAAAATTTATTTGGGAATAAAAGTTTGCTGATTCCCACGACTATCAGTTTCCCTATTCTTTTGGGATTTTCTTTCTATACGTTTCATAAATTACTTTTTACGTTCTATCATTTTCTTTTCTTCATCAAAAATATATCCTGGATAGCAACGCTGCATATAATCTTCGTTATTATCAGTCAGTAGGGATAATGCCGTATCGCTGCTAATCAGCCGATCCTGATGTTCTAAAAATTTTGTATTGTACCCTCGCGAAAAATAGCATTTTCCATAATGCTTATTTTTGCAATCGGCTGACATTGTAGTAACAAAAATACCTTTCAAATGCACACCTACCACATCATTTCCACTTTTTACATAACCTGCATCCACAAAGTTTATCTTGTTTTCGATAAGAACATTTGCGAACTCATGGAATTGCGTGTCATCTGAAGTTTCTGATAAGGAACCGGAATTTTTTAATAAGGATAAAGTGACAGAATCACTCCTATCATTTAAGTAACCTGAAACACCATAAACTACAATATCCTTTAAGATATCATCAGCAGAATCTATCGCTTCAATAAAGGCTTTTATGCCCGACAAAAAAAATTCCTTTGTTGTCGTAGCATCCAGATGTGCAACGAAGGCCCAACTTTGATATTGAGCAAAAAAAGCATAGCAAGTCGCTAATCCTGCAGTACTGACAACTTTTATTTTTGAATTAGCCTCTATCTTACACACTACATAAGATGCTTGGGAAACAGTCACAACGGGAAAATATTTATCTTCCTTCTTCAAATTCATAATTTGAAGATAGTCTTCATCGTTTTGATTATTGATTTTATGCAAATTTTTCATAATTTATCAACAGTTCCCGCTGCTTCAGCAGGACTCATAATCGTCACACTTTCCTCTTATTACTCCGTCGCATCCGAAGACAACGTATCATTATTATTATCATTGTCAGCATCATCATTAGCGCTAGCGGTATCATCATCTGAAGAAGACATAGAGTCGTCACTATCAACATTATTCGTATCGGCAGAATTATCGGTTTCGGTATCGTCTATTGTAATAACATGGCCTTGCAACACAGGCTGTTTAACTGCAGCGCTACTAACAATAGGGATCAGTGCAAATCCAACGCCTGCCAGCAGAGATACTAGAATCGCTTTTTTCAACATGATAGATTCCTCGCATAAATATTCATTGGCAGAATTATAACATACGCTGCTATACTTAAAATAAGAAATATCTCCCTAAGGCAGCCGATTGAATGAAACCGAAACCCCTCAAGCCCTTCCGCTCTGCCAAAACAGAAGTAAAACGCCTGCTGAAAACCCGGAAAACCCGCAAAACTTCTCACTCGCAAGCGTATCAACTCGCTTTTACCGATACAGAATTTTTATTGCATAAAGATTTGCGCCCTATTCGGCTGATGCTGGAACTACTGAAACCGGAATCTATTCAACGCGAAGAGCGCATTAAATCCACCATTGTAGTCTTTGGCAGTGCGCGCCTGCCTGAACCTCGAGTAGCAAAACAGCGATTACTAGCCGCCAGACGCGCTTTAAAAGCGCATCCCCAAAACCCTGATTTAGTATCACAGGTTAAAATCGCAGCCAGTATTGAAGCTAAATCCCATTACTATCTGGAAGCACAAAAACTAGGCTATCTCATCTCAACGAAATGCCAGAAAGCAACGCAGCAAGATCGCGAATTTGTGATTGTCACCGGCGGCGGCCCCGGCATTATGGAAGCCGCTAACCGCGGCGCTTACGATGCAAAGGCTAAAAGTATTGGCTTGAATATCGTCTTACCGATGGAACAAGGCCATAATCCTTATATATCGCCCGAACTCTGTTTTCAATTTCATTATTTTGCCATCCGTAAAATGCATTTTCTCATCCGTGCCAGAGCTTTAATTGCTTTTCCGGGGGGATTTGGTACGTTAGACGAATTATTTGAAACACTTACCTTATTACAAACCGGAAAAATCAAACATAAAATGCCGATTTTACTCTTTGGTAAAGACTATTGGACAAAAATTATCGATTTTCATCAATTAGCGGAAGAAGGCATGATTGCACATGAAGATTTAACCCTGTTTCAATATGTTGAAACAGCAGAACAAGCCTGGCAGATTATCGCCGATTTTTATCAATTAGGGCGTAAAACCAATAAATCTGCTAAAAAAACTAAATGAGGATCAATCTATACTGAACACACTTTAAAAAACGAGTTTTTTGCTGTCATCCTGAGGAGTGAAACGACGAAGGATCTCCCACTATAGGCACACATTCAGGGAGATCCTTCGTCACTAACGTTCCTCAGGATGACACAGAAAAAAATAAATATACGCATTTTCAATACGAGCGGTATATCATGAGCGAAAAAATCAATTGGCAAGATCCTGCCGCTGCAGGAAATAAAAAACCGCGCTTTCCCAACCTGGGCGATTGGTTTATACACAGTTTTAAAATCCTATTCAGCCTAATATTTGTTTTTATTGCTTTTTATTACATGGTTTTACCACAAATAAAAGTCAATTATTTCTATGCCAGCACGAAATGTTTAGTAGCGGACAAACAAATGCGGCCTTTATCAAAATACACCCGTAATCCCGGCTATCAACCAGAAGCGCTGGTCGTCTACGAAGTCAATAAAAAAATTTATACTCACTGGGCGTATGATGTTTTAAATAGCATCTATACCAATCCCGATGCTTATCAAGGCGCTACTAATGTCATTAAAACCGGTAGTTATTATATTTGCTGGTATGATACTGCCGATCCACATCAAGTCGTTATAAAACGTGGCTGGGATCATATCAGTCTACTATTTTTTGGCATGACTTTAGTGGTACTGCTCGCCAGTATCATTAATTTTTTGCGCTGGTATCGACTGCTTCCGTCAGTATAGTCCAATCCCGCTTTAACGTCTGCTTGCGTTCATATCGTGCAAGCGCCAGTTTAACTAAATGCGTTAGTAATTGCGGATAAAGAATGCCGGAAGCTTCCCATAATTTGGGATACATACTGATACTGGTAAAACCCGGCAAGGTATTCGCTTCATTAAAATATAACGCGCCAGTTTCTTTATCCATAAACATATCTATCCGCGCCATACCTTCGCATTCTAATAATTCAAAAATATTCGCTGCCATGGTTTGCGCTTCCTGCATTTTTTCAGCTGATAATGGCGCAGGGATTAATAAATCAGCGCCGTTTTCATCGAGATATTTTGCTTCATACGAATAAAATTCATGCGTAGGCACCACTTCGCCTGCCACGCTAACTAAGGGGGGGTTGCCGTATTCGGGATTTTCCAGCACCGATAATTCTATCTCGCGTATGTTTAATGCTTTTTCAACTAAAACTTTAGTGTCGTATAAAAATGCGTCTGTTATCGCCGCCAATAATTCATCCGCATTTTTAACTTTATGAATACCCACACTGGAACCTGTATTCGCCGGTTTCACAAAAACCGGATAACCCAATGCCTGGCTGATTCCTTGCAGATAACCATCAGGATTACTGTCCCAAGCGCCTTTTTTAATGGCTGCAAAAGGTGGCACTGGAATACCGGCCGCTGCAACCAGCCGCTTAGAAACATCTTTATCCATCGCCACCGCTGAAGCCAGCACGCCTGCGCCTACATAAGGTACATCCGCCAATTCTAATAATCCCTGCAACGTACCATCTTCACACAAGGTGCCGTGCATCACTGGAAATACCACATCAAATATTTTTTCAGGCGTGGCATCAGTATTACGAACCACTAATTCCCGCTTTGCCACACACGCTGGCGAGGGCAATAATTCTGCATTGCGCGTGGTTAAAGGCATGGTTTTTAAAGAGTCGTCACAAGTAATTTGCTGCATATCGTTTAAATGCCAATGTCCCTGCTTATCAATACCAATCGGCACAATATCAAAATACTGAGTATCTAAATGTCTTACCACGGAAGCAGCCGATTGCAACGAAATTTCATGCTCACCTGAACGCCCGCCATATAAAACAGCAACTTTTATTTTCGGATTAATAGAATTCATTTAAATAACTACCCACGAAATAATTGAAAAAATAATCCTTTTTTTGTCATCCTGAGGAGCGGTAGCGACGAAGGATCTCCCAATGACTGTGCCAACCCATGGAGATCCTTCGTCGCGTTGCTCCTCAGGATGACAGAATAAGAAGCTCCTCAGGATGACAGAATAAGAAGCTCCTCAGGATGACAGAATAAAAAGCTCCTCAGGATGACAGAATATAAAACTCTTCAGGATGACAGATTATTTAACTTTCTTCTGTTCCTGATACCGCTTAATGCTCGCGATAATTTCCTGATGCGCAGGCTCAATGCCTTCCCAACCATGCACTTTCACCCACTTGCCTTTTTCCAGGTCCTTATAATGCTCAAAGAAATGGCGGATGGTATCTAAATTACAAGCCGGTAAATCTTCTAATGATTTTACATTCAAATATTGATGCGTTAATTTATCAATCGGTAACGTTAAAATTTTAGCATCAATGCCCGCTTCATCTTCCATGCGCAACAATCCCAGCGGACGGCAACGAATTACAGCGCCACTCAGCAATGGAAAGGGTGTAATAACCAGCACATCCACCGGATCGCCATCCTCCGATAACGTCTGCGGAACATAGCCATAATTGCAGGGATAAAACATCGCCGTACTCATAAACCGATCTACACAAAGCACGCCGGTTTCCTTATCCACTTCGTATTTCACAGGATCAGCTTGGGCGGGAATTTCAATCACGACATTAATGTCGGTCGGCACATCGCGGCCGGGGGTAATCATATCAAATCGATTCATGGTGTATTACTTCCTTTATTAAGTGATAATTCTATCGTTGACTAATACCTTTTTCAGCAAAACCGCTGTAAAATAGCCGCTATTGTAATCTAAAAAGGCCACCGTATGGAATGCATTTTTTGTAAAATTGCGCAAAAACAACTGCCCGCAACGCTTAGCTATGAAGACGATCAGGTAGTCGCTTTTGACGATTTAAACCCGCAGGCGCCGATCCATAAGCTGATTATCCCCCGCAAGCACATCTCTACGCTAAACGATATCACGCCAGCCGATTACCCCTTGCTCGGCCATATGCTACAGGCGGCGCAAAAACTGGCGCAGGAAAACGGCATTGCTGAAACAGGTTACCGGACAGTCACTAACTGTAACACTGGCGCTGGCCAGACGATATTTCATCTTCATTTTCATTTACTGGGCGGCCGCGCAATGGGTTGGCCGCCGGGTTAAGGTTTAAGGTTACGCACGTGGAACAAGCATTCAAAGACATTATCGCAACCCTCGGCGAAGACACAACCCGCGAAGGCCTGCGCGACACTCCCAGGCGCGCAGCCGCCGCCTTACGCCATCTTACCCAAGGCTATCATCAGGATGTTAATGACATCATCAATGGCGCTGTTTTCGCTTCCGATATGGAAGAAATGGTAATTGTAAAAAATATTGAATTATATTCTTTATGCGAACATCATCTACTGCCTTTTATCGGCAAATGCCATGTCGCTTACGTACCACAAGGCAAAATCTTAGGTTTATCCAAAATCGCCCGCTTAGTCGACGTGTTTGCGCGCCGTCTGCAAGTGCAGGAAAAATTAACCAAACAAATCGCTGAGTGTATTTTACAAGTCACACAAGCGGCTGGTGTCGGCGTGATTGTGGAAGCGCAACATTTATGTATGATGATGCGCGGGGTAGAGAAACAAAATTCTACCATGACCACTTCGATGATGCTGGGCAGTTTGCGTAAAGATAATAGTTTGCGGGCGGAATTTTTAAATTTAGTAAAAAATAACCATTAACCTAAAGAGAAATTAAATTTATGATGGATATTGTCACTCTCATTATGGCCTGTAGCGTTTTTCAGGATTATTCAATCACGAATGCAATGATTGAAGTGGGAT
>JBEPVU010000135.1:0-6009 GCA_041690855.1 Gammaproteobacteria bacterium
TTCAGAAATTGTTGAAGGTGTCATCGTGGAAGAAAATTCAGTCATTTCCATGGGCGTTTATATTGGCCAGAGCACACCGATTTACAACCGCGAAAAAGATGAAATTATTTACGGCCGCGTACCGGCCGGTTCCGTTGTAGTGCCTGGCGCCCTGCCCGCTAAAAATGGCAAATACAGTTTATATAGCGCGGTGATTGTGAAACAAGTGGATGAAAAAACGCGGAGTAAGACGAGTATTAATGAATTATTGCGGGGAATAGTGTAATTTTTTTCTTCTGGTTATTGCATTTCTATTTCATGTTTAATATTATTAATAATCTTAATGCCCAGCTGCTTTTAGGTGAAACATGAGCTCAGAACAACGTATTGAAAAATTAGAACATAGCTTTTCTAACTTAGAACACTCCGTCACCGACTTAAAACATTCAGTCACTGATTTAAAACATTCCGTAATCAACCTGGATCATACTGTCTCTGATCTTAAAGAAGATTTTAAAGAATTGAAGCAAGACGTAAATCAATTAAAAACGGATGTCACCGATTTAAAAGTAGACACCGCGGCAATCAAAGCACAATTGCCACATTTAGTCACGCACGCTGATATAAACAAGTTTCTCTTATGGATGATGGGAATCAGCGCAACTTCCATTATTAGTATTATTTTTGGAATATTGAATTATTTTAAGTAAATCGATTTAATTTAACTAGTCAGGCATTTCAACAAACTCTGCAAAAAAACCTGCTTGAACATACTAAGCAAAAAATTAATTATTTAACCTATACTCACAATGTAAACGAAATACCTGATTTTATAAATAATCTCGATACTGCCCTGAAAAAGAAACATTAACCGCTCAAGATGCAGGCATTATCATCAAAAGAATTACTTCAGAAAATACAAAATCCATATCTTTCGCTTGCCGAATTTGTAATTGAACCCTATAAAGCAGGTAATTTTTCTGATTGGCACAAGAACGCACTTGCAACGATACAAATGCAAAAAACCAGCTTATATGAATATTCCTCATTGCTGGAAAAAATACGCTGCTGGGTTACAGAAACCGAATCTTTTTTAAAATGAAGGTTGGCTAAAAGAGAACGAGGCATCACTTAATTCTTGCAGAGGTATTTATTCCTTTAAAATTTTCTCTAAAGAAAGTAACAAGCAAACTAATTCAATGAAAATTGCTCGTAATTTAAGCCAGCTCAAAAATACTAATGAAGCTAACAACAGCAATATTGAAATTTACATTCAACCACAACAGCCACACAATAAAATTAACTAAAATCTTCACGAGTACAAAGTGGAAGTAGTATACAGTCAACGCGATTGGGTTTTCAGTTTTATTGCGCACTTGAGTTAGCCAGTGCTTAACCCTTTTTGTAAACCATCTGCCGCAGGAAGCGGCAGATGAGCGTACATGGATGTATTTACAGCGTGTTTACAAAAAGGGTTAAGCACTGGCTAACCGGCATAAACTCTACAATACCCCTACAAAATTCATTCACGACGACTATATTCAAACTATCCTCGCCACAAATATTAATAGTCCCGCAATAATCCCCGCCGCCGGAATCGTCAACACCCACGCCCAAACAATGCGTTTAAGCGTTTCTTTCTGCGCGGAAAAAAATCCTTTTGATACACCAACGCCCGCGATAGCGCCGGTAATAGTATGAGTCGTTGAAACCGGTACGCCTAAATTATTCGCCAAAAACAAAACCAACGCAGCGCTGGTTTCTGCACAACTGCCACTCATAGGCATTAATTTAGTAATTTTATTACCTAGCGTATCCACAATACGCCACCCACCTGTTAATGTTCCTAACGCCATCACTAAATTACAAGAAACCACCACCCAATAGGGTACATAAAAATGCTTGCCAATCAGCCCACTGGAAAATAATAGTACTGCAATAATACCCATGGTTTTCTGCGCATCGTTACCACCATGGCCTAAACTCAACATGCCAGCCGAAATAAATTGCAGCTTGCCAAAACAGCGATTTAAGCTTTCACTGGAAAAATAACGATAGAGTTGATTCACCAAGGTAATTAAAATTAAACAGATAATCATACCTAAAAAAGGCGATAATACGATTGCAACTATTACTTTAGTTAAGCCACTAAAGTTAAGCACTTTAATACCGCCCTTCACGATTGCAGCGCCTACCAAGCCACCAATCAATGCGTGAGAAGAACTGGAAGGTAACCCAAAATACCAGGTCAATAAATTCCAGATAATCGCGCCAATTAATGCTGCAAAAATTAAATAAGGATTAACGATTTCGGGTGAAATGAGTCCTGTCCCTACCGTATTGGCGACTGTCAAATGGAAAATCAAAAACGCAATGAAATTAAAAAATGCCGCCCAGATAACCGCCCAGATCGGTTTTAATACGCCTGTTGAAACGATGGTTGCTACGGAATTGGCGGCATCATGAAAGCCATTGATAAAATCAAATAAAAAAGCCAGTGCAATAACAAAATATATAAAATACAATGAGGCCAGCATAGTTAATTCCTGCAGGATGAATTATCTAAACGCGGTCATTATACAGGGTCTTAGCCAAAACGATATGGTTTTTTTACCTTCTTTTTTTGTTAGAATCTTCTTCTTTTAAGCTTGATAAAAATTATTTATGTTAAATCCCATAGAACTCACCCAACAATTAATTAACCGGCCTTCCATCACGCCAGACGATCAAGGTTGTCAGCAGCTACTCAGCCAGCACTTACGTGTGCTGGGATTTACTATTGAAGCATTGCCCTTTGGCAACGTCACTAATTTATGGGCGCGGCGCGGTAGACAAGAGCCTGTATTGGCATTTGCCGGTCATACCGATGTCGTTCCAACAGGCCCCTTGGAACAATGGACATCCCCACCCTTTCAAGCTGAAATCCGTGCAGGTTATTTATATGGCCGCGGCGCTGCTGATATGAAAGGCAATATCGCCGCCATGTTAGCGGCCTGTGAACGTTTTATTCAGCAGCATCCTCATCATGCTGGTTCTATTGCCTGGTTAATTACCAGTGATGAAGAAGGCGCTAGTGTGGATGGCACCGCGAAAGTCATTCAGCATCTACAGCAACGTAATGAAAAAATAGACTGGTGTATTGTGGGCGAACCTTCCAGCGACCAGCAACTGGGCGACACTATTAAAGTCGGTCGTCGTGGTAGTTTGTCTGGTCACTTAACGATCCATGGCAAGCAAGGCCATATCGCCTATCCTCATTTAGTCGATAACCCTATTCACAAAGCCATGCCCGCATTAAATGAGTTAACAAAAATACAGTGGGACACCGGTAATGAATATTTTCAACCCACTAGCTTTCAGATCTCCAATATCAACGCTGGCACCGGCGCCGGTAATGTGATTCCCGGCCATATGACAGTTGATTTTAATTTTCGCTATTCGCCTGAAATCACGGTTGAAATATTACAACATAAAGTTATAACAATTTTGCAGGCGTATAATATTCACCACTCGATTACCTGGCACCCTTCTGGCTTACCTTTTTTGACTAAACGCGGACAATTGATAGAAGCTACCTGCCAGGCAATTGAAAAAATCGCGGGCATTCAACCCCTATTAGCCACTAACGGCGGCACTTCAGATGGGCGCTTTATTGCACCCACCGGTACGCAAGTGGTTGAACTAGGGCTTTGCAACCACACGATCCATCAAATTAATGAATGCGTGGCAGTTGCCGATATAGAAAAATTGACGTGTATTTATCAAACAATTTTAGAAAATCTGTTAGGTTAAATAACTCGAATGACTTAACCAATTGTGATCGGGATAATAGGCAAATAATAAGGTGCCATCTTTAATCGTATTAATAATAGGTTTCACCACGTTAGCGCTTACCGCAAAGCAGCCAAAACTGCGTCCTAACCGGCCATGGAGGCGTGCGAATTGCTCATTCACGTAACTAGCCGCATGTACTACAATTTCACGGGCGGCGGCTTTATCGTTAAACCCTTTTTCCAAGCCCGCTAATTTCAGTGAATAACCATGATGGCCGATGTACGGCTGTTCGGTCACAAATAATCCTAAACTGGATTTATGACTACTGACAGCATCAGAAAAAGAGTCAGGCACATTGTTCCCACTGCCCTTACCATGCGCGACTAAATCCTGAAACAGTAACTGCTCGTTTTTAACATCAAATACCCATAAACGCGGTTCCGTAGAAGGTTTAGAGTAGTCAACGATAGTAAGTTTTTGCTGCGGATCCAATCCCTGTTCACGGGCTTTGCTATAAGCAATCAGGCTTAATCTGGCAACCTGAGGGTCTAAATTCTGTGCCTGCATGCTTAAAGTATTCGCTAATCTATCCAGATTAACGTGGGTGTTGATAGTGGTTGGATGTGCTGGAGAAAAAACATGCGCTAATCCCACAAAAAGCGCCCCCAAAGTGAGCTTTGCCATACGCTCTCGACCCCCTTAAATAATATAATTTATTGATTAATAAACAAATAAAATAACAAGGGGTTCATTCTAGCATAATCTGGTCAAAAGTTAACCATTGACAAGGTATCGAGGATCACTTTTTTCCCTGATATGACCTTAACGCGGTAAAAAATTCAGGGGAATTTAATTTAACCTCTTCCAATATCTTTGTGACCCTATCCCAGGCTTTTTCTATCTCGATACTATCTAATACGAGTTTAAAGCCCTGATCGGTATCCGGCGTAACGCCCCAGCCATGAATATAGGTTAATCCCAGCAGGCGTTTAGCAAGGGCATATTCCTGCTCTTCAGCGGCGCGCAGGTAAGCAAACGCTTCTTCAAAATACAAAGCGGCATAACGTTTATGGATAGCGGCGCCATATAAAGGACTGTGCGCCCAACTGTCCCAGAATTTACCCTGCTCCAACAAGCGCTGGCCACAGATATATTGTGATTTAGCATCGCCTAAAGCGGCATTCTGCCGATAGCATTCCAGTGCATACATTTCCGCATGGGGTAATTGACGATCATATGTATGTTTATCATAAAACACGGCTAGTTCCGTCTGCGCTTTAATTTCGTTTTGCACATCCTCATTTTTATTACGCTGCTCACGCAATTCATGCACACGCTGCACTTTTTTGCGCAGTGAATTCATTTTAAATTTTTGCAAAAAATTCATAAAACCCTCCTTTTTTGATAGAATATAAATAAAGTATAGCGCAAAACCACTTGGCTGTAAGGACAAATTAATATGCCTGAACTACCTGAAGTCGAAACAACCCGTCTTGGCATCCAGCCACATATTGAACAACAAACGGTAAAAGCCGTGATTGTCAGAGAACCTCGGCTGCGCTGGCCGGTACCCGTAGAAATAACATCAGCTTTATTGAATCAAAAAATTATATCCATCATTCGGCGCGGTAAATACTTGTTATTAGCTACTCACAATGGCACTGCTATCATTCATCTAGGCATGTCAGGCAGTTTGCGAATACTCACCACCGCATTACAACCTACTAAACATGATCATCTAGATATTATTTTTCATAATAATATTTGTCTGCGTTTTAACGATCCACGTCGGTTTGGTTGTTTTCTCTGGACCACAGAAGACCCTTATCAACATACTTTACTGAAACACTTAGGCATCGAACCCTTAGCAACAGCATTTGATGGCGATTATTTATTTGAACAATCTCGCGGCTGCAAAATACCCATTAAAAATTTTATTATGGCTGGTCAGATTGTAGTAGGCGTTGGCAATATTTATGCTAACGAAGCGTTATTTTACAGCGGCATCCATCCGCAGACACCTGCTGGAAAAATCAACGTTGCACGTTATCACCGTTTAGCAGATATGATTAAAATTATTTTAACCAACGCTATTAAAATCGGCGGTACTACTATTCGTAATTTTTCCGGTAGTGATGGGAAACCAGGTTATTTTAAACAACGTTTAAAAGTTTACGGCCGCGCCGGCTTAAATTGTTTGATATGTAATAATATTTTAGCAGAAATCCGCCTGGGACAACGTTCGACAGTTTATTG
>JBEPVU010000136.1:0-5973 GCA_041690855.1 Gammaproteobacteria bacterium
CCCCTCACCCGCCCAGGCTACGCCTGGGCGGCCTCTCCCGCTGGAGAGGCGAAAAAAACAGAGAGAGAGTGTTTTAAGATTTGTGTTCAATCGCTTCCATTAATTCAAACCAGATCTGCTCCGTTTCCTTTAGTTGTTTGGTTATTTCCTCACGTTGGGCTAAATAGTGCGCCAATTTGACTTTTTGAGCGTCTTCATACAGTGCGGCGTCTGTCAGGATAGGTTCTAATGACTTTAACTCTGCCTGCAATTGCCGCTGTTTTTTCTCGATAGTTTGTAAGCGTGTTTCCAATTGGCGCTGGGATTTGCGTTGCTCCGCTGTGAGCGTTTTTTCAGTCGCAATTTTTACAGGCGTCAAGGTGAAATTTTTTAAACTGTTGCTGCGAAAATCGGTCAACCATTTTTCGTAAGCCGTTAAATCATCGTCGAAGGATTTTACTTCCTCATGCGCTACTAAAATCAAGCTATCGGTGGTGGTGCGCAATAAGTGTCTATCGTGTGATACCAATACCATAGCGCCACTATAATCCTGCAAAGCAAACATTAATGCTTCGCGCATTTCTAAATCTAAGTGATTAGTCGGTTCATCTAATAATAATAAATTAGGCCGTTGCCAGACAATTAACGCTAAGGCTAAGCGGGCTTTTTCACCGCCGGAGAAACGTGCCGTTTTAGTAACGGCCATGTCGCCTGAAAAAGCAAAACCGCCTAAGAAATTACGTAATTGTTGCTCTGAAGCCTGTGGCGCTATTTTAGCTAATTGTTCTAATGGACTAAGATCAGCTTTTAAAGCATCTACCTGGTGCTGAGCAAAATAACCTATCTGCGTATCAGAATTAACGTCACAACTACCCGCTAGCGGTGCAAGCTCGCCAGCTAATACGCGGATTAAAGTGGTTTTTCCGGCGCCATTGGGGCCTAAAAGCCCTACTCGCATACCTGGTATAATCTGTAGATTAACGTGATTAAGAATAATTTTATCGCCATAGCCAATAGCCGCTTTTTCTAAATTAAGTAAAGGATAGGGATTTTTAAGCGGCGGTTTTAATTCAAACTCAAACGGTGATTCTGCTTGTACAGCAGCGGTGACTTCCATTTTGGCTAAGGCTTTTACGCGGCTTTGCGCTTGTTTAGCTTTGCTGGCTTTAGCGCCAAAACGTTTAATAAAAGATAATAAATGTTCGCGCTTTTGCTGTTGTTTAAGATGAGTAGCTTGTTGCAGCACTAGATTAGCGGCGCGTTGAGCTTCAAAAGCAGAATAATTGCCGGTATATAATTTTAAAGTGCCGTGATAAAAATGCAGTGTATGATCAGTGATATTATCTAGAAATTCTCTATCATGCGAAATTAATAGTAAAGTGCCAGGGTATTTTTGCAGCCAGGTTTCCAGCCAGATAACGGCATCTAAATCTAAATGGTTAGTGGGTTCGTCTAATAATAATAAATCAGAAGGACACATTAACGCCTGTGCAAGATTCAAGCGCATACGCCAGCCGCCGGAAAACGTTTTGACAGGCTGATTAAATTGACTGGCGTGAAATCCTAAGCCATCTAATAATTGTGCCGCGCGTGTGGGTGCGGTGTAGCCATCGTGGGCTTCCAGCTCGCCATAGAGTCTGGCAATCTGCTCGCCGGCTATATGTTCATCTTCTAGGGAGGTCTGCGCCTGGTGAATTTGGGCTTCCAGCGCCCGTAAAGTCTGATCAGCATCGATAACATAATCTAAGGCAGCGCGCTCCAGCGCCGGGGTTTCCTGCGCCAGATAAGCAATACGCGTTTGCGCCGGCAACGTAATATTCCCCTGGTCAACCGCCAATTGACCGCGAATACTGGCAAATAAGCTGGATTTGCCGCAACCATTAGCGCCGATAATGCCGACTTTTTGCCTGGCCTGCAGGGTCAACTGGCTGTTGTCTAACAGGGATTTAACACCCCTTCTTATGGATAAATTCTGGATAATAAGCATGTTTTTACTAAGGTTTAGTTTGTATTTTGAGGCGTATTTTGGCAAACTTCTGTTAAATAGGCTATAAATATTACATCATTATAGCTAACGAGGTTACTATGCGCGTATTACTGGTTGAAGATGATTTGGGTCTGGGCGATGGGATTCGCATAGGATTAGCACAGCGAGGTTATACCGTAGATTGGCTAAAAGACGGCCAGGCAGCTTTGCGATTTTTAAAGGCTGAAACGTTTGACATTATTGTTTTGGATTTAAACTTACCTAAAGTGTCTGGCTTAGCGGTTTTGCATGAATTACGCAAGGAGCTGGGTATTGTCACCCCCGTATTAATTTTAACCGCACGGGATTCTATTGAAGATCGCGTCAAAGGATTAGATACCGGCGCTGATGATTATTTAACGAAACCTTTTGATTTAGATGAATTATCCGCCCGCATTCGTGCACTGCAACGCCGTTCATCGAATAATCGGGCGCTGCCCACTATTATTTATCGTGATGTAGAGCTGGATCCCGCTTCGCTGATAGTGACTGTCGCCGGCAAAGTGATTGGCTTATCACGGCGCGAATTTGCCTTACTGCAAAAGCTGCTAGAAAACGTCGGTCATGTTATTTCCCGTGATATTCTTGGTCAGTGCCTCTATGGCTGGGGCGATGATGTGGATAGCAATACCTTAGAAGTACATGTGCATAATCTGCGCAAAAAACTCGGCGTTAATTTTATCCGTACCATCCGCGGCGTCGGTTATATGGTGGAAAAAGAACACAATGATGAGGCAGTATGAAACTATCCATCCGCAAGTTTTTATTATTTAATTTATTATTAGCCATTGCAGCGACAACGTCTATTACGGCTGTTGGCAGTTATTATCTGAATCATCAAGACCTGGAAACTAATTTAGATAAATTATTAATGGAAACGGCGTTTTCACTGCAAACATTGGCCGGCAATGATATTCAATCACGCAATTTAAAAACCATTCAAGCGCATTTAGATAAAATTCAAGACATTACTAAACAATATATCGCTATCGATCGTTATCATACAACGGTTAATTATTCACAATCTTACCAATTTCAAATCTGGGACGAAAGCAAGCGTTTAATTCTCTATTCGACGGGCGCACCTAAGCAATCACTCGCCAGTAATCAAAATGGTTTCAGCGATAAATATGTTAATGGCAAAAACTGGCATGTGTTTACTATCCACTATCCTGATAACAAACTGGTTTTCGTTGTGGGAGAACATTTATCTGTCCGTGATTATTTAATTTATCGCCTGGCTAGAGACAATATTTATATCCTGTTGCTGACTTATCCGCTATCGGGACTATTAATCTGGTTTATTATTAATAAAGGGTTGCGTAGCGTGAGATGTGTGACTAAAGAAGTAGCGCGCAGAGCGGCTGATCATTTAGACCCTTTCAATTTAGACATAGTACCGACTGAAATAAAACCGCTGGTGGATGAATTAAATAGATTATTTTTACGCTTGAAACAGGCTTTTGAGCGTGAACAGCGTTTTGCAGCCGACGCCGCGCATGAACTGCGAACACCGCTAGCAGCATTGCGCACACAGGCGCAAGTGGCACTGAAAACCTCTGATCAACAAGAAAGACGTACGCATCTCAATAATGTCATTGTGGGTGTTGATCGCTGTACGCATGTGATTCAACAATTATTAACCTTATGTCGAGTTAATCCTGAATCTGCTACTTTAGAAGACCCTGTTTTAGTAGGTCTGCCTAAAATAGCGATGGAAGTTATTGCGCAGTTAGCGCCGGTTGCTATTGATCAGCAGATTGAAATTGAATTGAACGTTGTTAAAAATGCTCATTGTTGTTTACGGGGCAATGCTACCGGGCTATATGCATTGATCCGCAATTTAGTCGATAACGCTATTCGCTATACGCCTGCCGGTGGCGTTATTAAAGTGAATATTGAAGATACCGGCGTTAATGTGATTTTAAAAGTGAGTGATAATGGCCCTGGTATTCCCGTAGAACTGCGCTCCCGCGTTTTTGAGCGCTTTTTTAGAGTGCTGGGCACCAATACCCAGGGGAGTGGATTAGGGCTGGCTATTGTTCAGCAAATCGTTAAATTACATAACGGCCAGGTTGTACTAGGCGTTCCTGCAGAGGGTATTGGTCTGGAAATTGAAGTGGTTCTGCCTAAAGATAAAAAAAATATTTCCGCCTCTCCAGCGAAAGAGGCTGACTAGGCATAGCCTGGGCGGGTGAGGGAAATTAATACAACTTTCTTCCATTCAAAACTTATCCCCAGAACCTGTGGATAAGTTTGTGGGAAAACCATCTTAAAAGAGCCTAACACCTGATTTTTCCAGTGTTAATGTTAAATTGTTCATTCTTTTACCAATTTTAAAAAAGTCATTAAAAATCAATTGGTTAAATCTTGTCAAGAAGACAAATATCAAATCAATCGAAAAAATTACTGTTAAAAGGTAATGTTTTAATAAGCACTTAGTGCGATTGTGCAAAACTCCGTGATTTTCCGGTTTTTTTGCATTACAGTGCGGGTAATTTAGCCATTTTTACAGGGAAAACAGCGATATGCAAATAACTGATCAAACGCTTTTCCGAGAAAAAGCTTATATTAAGGGTGTCTGGCAGGATGCTGCCAACCAGCAGACGCTTACTGTTATTAATCCAGCCAATGGGCGGCGGCTGGGTACTGTCCCTAATATGGGAGCGGCAGAAACACGCCTGGCTATTTTTGCGGATGCCGATTTAGAGGCGGCGGTGGCTGGCGTTAGGTGGCAATTTTTTCTCGCCTACCGTATTATGCGCAGTAACCCCCGACATGCTAATCGCGCGCGAAGAAACTTTTGGCCCCGTAGCGCCATTGTTTCGTTTTAATAGCGAAGCGCAAGCCATTCAAATGGCAAATGATACGGAATATGGATTAGCGGCTTATTTTTATAGCCGTGACGTTAATAGAATCTGGCGTGTCGCGGAGCAATTAGAATACGGCATGGTCAGCATTAATACAGGCATTTTTTCAACTGAAGCAGCGCCTTTCGGCGGCATTAAAGAATCTGGCATTGGCCGTGAAGGTTCTAAATATGGTATTGAAGAATTTTTAGAAATTAAATATTTGTGTATGGGAAGTTAATCCTCTTTCAAAAACATGTATAACCCATTATTTGCCTCACTAGACGAAACAACTACACTGATTACGGTGACACGCCGTTTAAGTAATTATTTAAGCAAGCAATTTGATCAATATCAAAAAAATAATTCACAACCAACAGCCGATATAATACCCATCGGTGATTGGTTAAAACGTTGCTGGAGTGAATATAGCCCTACAGAATCCTCTTTTTTATTATCCGCCGCGCAGGAATATACCCTCTGGCAACAGATTATCCGGCAATCAAGCGTTGGCAGCCGTTTATTACAGCTCCATACAACCACTCAGCTAGCTCAGCAGGCCTGGCAATTACTGAAACAATGGCGGCTAGATTTAACAGCAACCGTATTTAATCAAACAGAAGATGCTCTGTTTTGGCAACAGTGGGCGAAAGCATTTAATAATTATTGTATGGAAAATAATCGGATAGACAGTCATAGTCTGCCTGAAAAATTACTGGCGTTAATGGCGGCGCAAAAAATAAAAAAAACAAGGAAAATTATTTTAATTGGCTTTGATGAATTAAACCCCCAATATCAGTGGTTTTTTAAACAATTATCAAACTATGGTTATAGCATTACATTGTTTGAACCTGTGCTTCACACGCCCCCTGTTACAGGCATTCCGTTAAAGGATACACAGGCTGAAATTGAGCATATGGCGCGCTGGATAAAACAGCTATTACAAACAGAACCTGATAAAACCATTGGCTGTATTGTGCCGAATCTGCCTGAAATTGGCACAGAGATTAATCGCATTTTTACGGAAGTATTAGCGCCTCTTGCCTATTTACCGGATCAATCTGATGCAGTACCTTTTCATTTATCGGCAGGCATCCCCTTAAATCACTATTCAGTTAT
>JBEPVU010000137.1:0-5947 GCA_041690855.1 Gammaproteobacteria bacterium
CAGCGCGCACAGCCTTCTCGAGCCGTACCGATAATCATTATTTATTACGCTATGGTACACTATTTGCTTCTTCTTTTGTGGAAGGTTATGGGCAAGCGGCCTTAAGCTCAGGTAGTACCGTTATTTCGAATCAGACTACTACGGCTACAACAGCGCCCAATTTAAATCCAAGCGGTAAGTTCCAAGTTGCTTTAGGTAACGTGGGTAACCGCTATTCATCGATTGCGGCACAAGTATTTAACACACCGCCAACGATTTATGTTAATTCAGGTACGGCTATGGGTATTTTATTTTTATCGGATTTGGCGGCGTTGCCGACAACATAATATTTTATTAGAGGTCCAAACGTATGGATATTGAAAACAATAAATCACCGGGTGAAGAAGAATATCGCCCTGCTGATTATGAGGATACGTCATCTGCCTTTGAGGCGGCGCCGGCTTCAGACAGCAGCGCTACCGTTACAGCGGCTACTGGTTCGACTTCTGTTCAAGATAAAATGGCGAACCTGTTAGAACACCTTAAACGCAGGAATATTGTGATCGCCATTGTGGTGATAGTGGCTGTGTTTTGTCTTTATAAGATAGTAGATGTTATATTTGCCCCAGGCGATCCACGCAGTCATAAAACAACTGCGCAGGTTCCACACGCGCAAATGCCTGCGCCAATACAACAAACGAGTTTCGAAAAATCAATGCAACGCACTAATGCAGAATCGATAGCAACTGCCTCGGTTGCTAACCGGTTAAATACCGTGGAACAACAATTGACTGCTGAAAAAACTGATTTAACGCAATTAACGAGCCAGATCAATGATTTACAAAGCAATATCGGCAATATCAATACCAAGCTAAACGATTTAACGTCGGCTGTACAAATGATGGCAGGCGAAATGACCCGGCAGCAGGCTGCTTTGGCTGCTAAAGAAGCCGCTAAGAGAAAAGCGGCCAGCGCAGCAAAGTTGGCGCCAAAGCCGGTTTATTATGTAAAGGCATTAGTGCCTGGGCGTGCCTGGCTGGCCTCGCAAAATGGTGAAACTATTACTGTCAGCCTAGGCAATGATTTGCCAGGCTATGGTAGAGTAGAAGCAATAGATCCTGCGCAAGGGACGCTAACGACCGATTCTGGTGCTATAATTGGATATAGTTCCGGTGACAGTTAGCGATAATTTTTATGCGTAAATTAAGATGTTGGGCAAAAATAGCCGCTATAACAGGCTTAATTTTTCTGTTAACCGGTTGTGTTTCAGGTTCCATGCCTAGCCTGGAGAACGTGATTATTAATGTTGGCAGGAGCTTGCCGGCCTTGTGGAAGCTGGTTACCGGCGCGGGTTATCTCTTTGGGTTTGTTTTTGTTTTTCGGGGCGTTTACATGCTGAAAACGTATGGTGAGTCGCGGACAATGATGTCCAGTCAAGGCAATTTAAAAGGTGCGTTGATTTGTTTACTGGTAGGGACTGTACTGCTGTTTTCTCAGACTATCTACGATAGTTTACTGTTGTCTACTTTTAACACAACTTCAACCTCGCCCTTGCAGTATGAACATAGTATAAAAATGAGTGCAGACGCCTATTTTGCTCTGCTGCGCTTTATACAACTGATAGGTATTATCTCATTCATTCGTGGCTGGGTAATGTTAACGCATTTGGGAAATGCCGGGCAGCAGAATACATTTGGTAAATCATTAACACATATTATAGGTGGACTATTGGCCATTAATATACAAGGCACCGTTAATATACTGAAAGGGACGATAGGAATGTGAATAAGGTTTGTTTATACTCAAACATATAGGTTTCAATCAACAGAGGAGAGTCTTACAGTGAAAGAAAGAAAGAGGCAAAAACCAGTAAAAGCCAGGCAAAATGGGTTGCATGCCCTATTAATGCTGGGGGTAGCTACCTTAAGTTTTTATTCAGATTATGTGTTTGCAGCAACCTCACAATCGATAGGCGATATTGCCGTGCAGGTAACCAGTTCATTTGGGCAGATAGCGCAATTAATTACGGCAGGCTCTTATATCGCCGGAATGGGTTTTGCGTTAGGCGCCATCTTAAAGTTTAAACAACATAAAGATAATCCCCAACAGGTTCCCATTGGCGGACCTATTGCGCTCTTATTTATTGCCGCCGCTTTAATATTCTTGCCTACCATTTTTGGTATTGCCGGACAAACGATATTCGGCTCTGGCGCAAGCGCGGGTGGTGTAACGGGCGTGAGTACATGGTAATTAGCCTAGATAGCCATGTATCCACTTAAGCTAAGCATGAATCCAGAAGGATGGCGGGCTTTCACGGCAAGAAAGCAGGATCCCGCTTTCCAGAATTTTGGCAAAAAAGTATTGCGGCGTGATAACTATGCCTGTCAATTTTGTGGATTTCAGGCACGCGATTATCAAGAAGTCATTAATATTGATCAAAATTATGTGAACAACAAGCTCTCTAATTTAGTAACTGCCTGCTGTTTTTGTACCCAATGCTTTTTTTTAGAATCAGTGGGCGTGGGCGGATTTGGCGGCGGCAGTTTGATTTATCTTCCTGAGATCAGTCAAAATAATTTAGATAGTTTTTGTCATGTCATATTTTGCGCGATAGCCAATGATACGGGTTATAAAACGACTTCACAAAGCATTTACCGCAGTTTAAAAATACGCACACAAATGGTAGAAGAACAATTTGGTGAAGGTTGCAGCACGCCTTCCGTGTTAGGTCAGCTGTTGATTGAAACAAAAGCTAAAACCTCTGGGAGTATCGATAAGATTTTGCACGACCTTCGCTTACTGCCTTCCCGAGCAAGTTTTAAGGAACAGATAGAACGCTGGGCGGCCACGGCATTAAGCGAACTTTCAGCCGAAGGATAATTTATATGGGCAAATGGGTAGATTCGATATTAGATAGCATTGATTCTTTCCTCGCCTGGTTTAGCACGTCTTTAAAACAAAGCACAGCCTCTTATTGCGAACTTGAAACAGCCGATAGTCCTACTGTTTTAGTCGCGCATGACGGATCGTTAGTATCCATTATAAAAATTAAAGGCGTCACAACCTTAGTGGGTGTGCCTGAATTTGAGCGTTTGCACGATGGTTTAGCCCTGACCCTGCAAACAGCATTGTCGCGGCCGGGTTATGGTGTGCAAGTATTATTTCATTATGACAGGCAAGGCGTTACCGAACTGATCAAAGAAATATTAGAACCTGCCCACAACACCAGTAAACGGTTAAATCTGGCTTTAGAAGATCTCTTTCAGGAACGTATTAAATATTTATCAGAATATTGCGCATCAGAAAGTGTCTATTTTGTGTTATGGACACGCCCCAGCAGCTTGACCAGCGAACAGTTGCAACGTTCTCATAAAGACAAATTAAAATTAATTAAAGAAAAAAATATTCCGCCTTTTCACCGGACACAATCGATTATTGCCGCTATTCCGGATTTACGCGACGCGCACGATGCTTTTGTGCGCTCAGTCATGAATGATCTGCAAAGTCTTTATATTTCAGCTTCCCTGTTAGAAGTGCATGATGCTGTTGCCGCCATGCGTAATATTGCCGATCCGGAATTCACTGATCGCAACTGGCAGCCCGTATTGCCCGGCGATAAAATTCCCGTCAAAGAATATAATAAATTCACGGGCAATATTTCTGATATTTTATGGCCTACGTTAGCGAGACAAATACTGCCACGCGATGCAGAAGTGCTGGATTTACGCACGGTGCGTATCGGCGATAGAATTTATTCCTGCGTCTTTATTGATTTGCTGCCAAAAGAATTAAAAGCCTTTGGCTCACTGTTTCAGCGTACCTTAGCGGCACGAATTCCCTGGCGCATTTCGTTTATGGTAGAAAGCGAGGGATTACGTTCTATCCGCTTTAAAGCCATGCTGGCGACTATTTTAAGTTTTTCTTCGGCAGAGAACCGTTTATTAAGCGATGCCAATAACGTATTAAAACATATTGCCATTAATACGGATGACGCGGTGGTCCGCCTGCGTGTGGCCGCTGTTACCTGGGCGCCTGCCGATAACATTCCTTTATTGCGGACACGCGCTGCTGAACTTGCTAAAGCGATTGAAGGGTGGGGTTCCTGTGATGTTTCGGAAGTGTCGGGCGATCCGTTTGCGGGGGCAGTGTCCAGTTTTCTGGGCGTTACGACCAATAGCGTGGCCACTCCAACAATAGCGCCCTTATCCAACGTAATTTATCTGTTGCCCATTACGCGTCCGGCCTCACCCTGGAAAGCCGGCGCTTTATTATTCCGCACGCCGGATGGTAAACCCTGGCCTTTTCAGCCAGGTTCTAACGAACAGACAACCTGGATTGATTTAATTTATGCCCGGCCTGGTTCGGGTAAATCAGTATTGTCGAATACTATTAACTTAGCGTTATGTTTAGCGGGCGGTTTGCAGCGTTTGCCGCGTATCGCCATCATCGACATTGGCCCTTCCAGCAGCGGATTAATTTCTCTACTGAAAGAAGCTTTGCCCTTGGAACAACGCCATTTAGTCGCCTATCATCGCCTGCGTATGACACCGGATTACTCGATTAATCCTTTCGATACTCAATTAGGTTGCCGTTTTCCAACGCCGCAGGAAAGAAGCTTCCTGGTGAATTTTCTAACACTATTAGCGACACCGTTAGGGGCAGACAAACCTTACGATGGTATTCCTGATATGGCGGGCTTAGTCGTCGATGAACTGTATAAAAATCTAGCGGACAGTGGCAAAGCGTATCCTTATACTGCCGGCGTCGAACCGATTGTCGATGGTATTCTGGAAGAAATTGGCTTTGTACAAGACACCCATACCACCTGGTGGGAAGTCACGGATGCCTTATTCATTGCAGGTTTTGTACATGAAGCAACGCTGGCGCAGCGTTACGGCATGCCATTAATAGCGGATGCCGCCTCTATCTGCCGTACGCCGATTGTTGAAGATCTCTACGGCAGAATTACCGCGCCGACCGGCGAATCTTTAATCAACGCGTTTGCGCGGATGATTTCCAGCGCCGTGCGTGAATATCCCGTATTATCGCGTGTAACCAGCTTTGATTTAGGCGAAGCGCGCGTCGTTTCGCTCGATTTAGATGAAGTAGCGAAAAGCGGCGGCGATGCGGCAGACCGGCAGACGGCGGTGATGTATATGCTGGCGCGTTATGCCTTGGCGCGGCATTATTATTTAACCGAAGAAAGCGTCAATGATATGCCATCGCAATATCGCGATTATCATAAAAACCGCGTTGGCGAATTACGTGAAGATCCTAAGCGCATTGTCTTTGACGAATTTCACCGCACCTCGCGCGCCAAAGCTGTGCGTGATCAAGTTATTATTGATATGCGTGAAGGCCGTAAATGGAACGTGCAGATTGCGTTACTGTCACAATCGTTAGACGATTTCGATTCAGTGATGGTAGAGTTTGCAACTTCCGTTTATATTATGGATGCAGGCCCTGCGCAAACCATTGAAAAGTCCGCTAAAATATTCGGGCTTTCAAGCACGGCGCAAACAGCGTTGCGTAATCGCGTGCATGGCCCCCGCGAAGGCGGCGCGACTTTTCTGGCGCAGTTTGCTACTAAAAGCGGCATGAATACCCAATTACTCACTATTACCTTAGGGCCGATTGAATTATGGGCGTTCAGTACTACTGTTGAAGATGCTACCATCCGCAATAAATTATATCGCCGTTTAGGCCCTGTCGAAGCCCGCCGCGTACTGGCGAATATCGCCCCTTCAGGTTCTATTAAAGGTGTCGTTGAAAAACGCCTGATAGAACTCAAAGAAGAAAAAGGCATGATTACGGAAGAATCACGCCTGGGCATTCTGGATCAAATTGTCGAGCATATTCTGGTGGAATACGCGAAAAATCCGGATTTTAGGCGGTTGCCTTGATTAAGGATTTAAAAATGATTAAACTTATTTCTTGAAGTTTCCATAAGTATGTATATCCATGCCAT
>JBEPVU010000138.1:0-5905 GCA_041690855.1 Gammaproteobacteria bacterium
GATTGCCTATTAAAACGGTGGATTACGGCCTGCGGCCTAATCCACCCTACCTAAAAAGAAATAAAAAACGCAAAACTTCAGTGGGATGAGTATATAGTCGTCACGAATAAATTTTCAATTTTATGACAAGTCTTTGAGTTAGCCAGAGGTCAGTCCTTTTTGTAAACCATGTGCCGCAGGAAGCGGCACCTGAGCGTACAGGGATGTATTCACAGCGTGTTTACAAAAAGGACTGACCTCTGGCTAACCGGCATAAACTCTATGATGCCTATATAGCAATAAAAATTCCTATTGCTTCCCTCTAGGAATTACCGGCGTGGCAGGAACTGGATCAAACTCGGATGCGAAAGTGTCTTTTTTATTATTTTGACTATCGACCGCTTTATAAGGTTTTGAATCGGCTATCGTTATGCCAAAGTAAACGCGTAGATTGCGATTGTCTTCAGCGGTGACATTTTTCGTCAGCGGTTTGTCGACTTCCAGATTGCCCGCTAACCAATTGGTAAAATGGAAGCGCGCGCCAATACCTGTTGAAGCCGCGCTTTGTTTGGCGGGTTGCGTTAGCGCATCGAGGTTCCATACCGCGCCTATATCATAGAATGAATACAACTGAGTCTGGCGAATATCGTAACGTAATTCTAATTTACCCGCTGCACCCCGATCGCCAGTGATTTCAGAAGGATCGTAACCGCGGCCAAAATTAGAACCACCAAAACCAAATTGTTCGGCTGCGTATAATGAATTGTCCGTATACTGCCCCTGCCCTGCCAGCAACACAGAAAAATTAGCCGGCAATCCTTGCAAACGCGAAGCCTGTAAATTGTATTTGGTGAATTGTGGACGCGCTTCAGGCCGTGAAATATTTACGTTGCCAGAAGCGCCGAATACATTTAATCCCTGCGTCATATCTAATGCTACGTTATTTAAACCTAACCATTTATCCGCACGGCTATAAGCAAGGCCAGCATCCGAAAAGCGAATATGATCATTGTAAAGGTCAGTGCCTAAAATCGTGGTATAGCTGTCTAAAACACCGACACCGCCATGCGCATAAAGGTTTTGATCACGCGCACGGATAATAGGATAAGATAATTCCGCATTGGCTGTTTTACTCTTACCGACAATTTCCAAGTCCTGCAATGAAGAGCCTGGTTCTGCACGTGTATAACCGCTATTTACATTCAACGCCAGGCCATTAGTACCCAACGGTTCGCTATGGGAAACCTGCACAAAATTTAATTCTTTATTAGCCGTTGTTAAATATTGCACGCTCGTTGTATCGCCAGGCCGAAAAACAGAATTCATCTGCGCGCCAACGGTTACTTGCTGCGGCCCTAAAAATTTAGTGCCTCTATTATCAAGTGATGCATAAGCGCTAGCGGTATCCTGCTGCGCAACAAACGTTAAATCGGCCGCGCCCACGGCTGTTTTGGAAGGCGCCAGCACGACTCTGGCTGTCACGCCTGGTAAATCATTGGCTAGCAAAGCATACCGTTCTAATCTTTTTATTTGCAAAGGATGTACGGCTTTGATTTGATTACCATATTTTTCTAATAGTGCCGCAACACAAGGGCGCACATTACCCTGCACATACACTTTATCGACATAACCTTCGATCACTCTTAACGTAATCACACCGTCTTTTATCCGCTGTGGCGGAATAATCACACGGGTCAATACATAACCAGCCTTTTGATAACGGGTTGTCATTTCCTGCACAATGGTTTCGATATCGCCCAGCGACACCACTTTGCCTAGATAACTTTGATAAGGCGCCGTTAATGCTTGCGCAGAAAATACTTGTTCACCATCAACACGAATCTGTACTAATTTAAAAGTAACTTTGGCGGCTTCGGAGGATAAATGACCGGCAGATGGCTCCTGCACACTGGTCTGGCCTTTGGAGGTGGCTATGGTTTGTTTAGCTTTACTCAACGATTGATTAATACGGCCTGGTTCCGCTGAACCAAAAATAACTTGATTGGCCTGCGCAGCCTGATCGGAAGAAACTGCCGCATCAACATTCGCAGTATATCCCTGTAACAGCAATAATCCTGCAGCGCCATAGATAACTTTTTGAGTCAATTTTGTTTTGGCTTTCATAGGTAATGAATCTTCCCTAATAAATTAATGGTTGAATAATGCCTTATTGTTAGAATAAAAACAATAAATTTGCTAGTATTAAAAAATGGTTATTTATTTTTAGTAATGGATTATGCAATTCAATAAACTTTTGCTTATCGGTTTTGGTTTAGCCCTCACTTGCGCTGCCGCCTGGTCGGAATTGACGTCAAACGGTATTGTGCGTGAGGCGGTGCAACGTTTAGATGATATGGGCTATGACTTAAAATTACGTGCGGCCGCTTTGAGTAACGCTAAACAAGCAAACAGCGCCATTGTTATTGTCGATATCGATGAAAAAAGTTTAAAAGAACAAGGCCGCTGGCCGTGGCCACGTAATAAAATCGCCGAATTAATCACTAAAACACAGGCTGCCGGCGCTACTGTCATTGCGTTAGATATGGGATTTCCAGAACCTGAACCGAATATCGCAGCGCTGGTATTAGCAAAATTGCCGCCTCCCTTGCTTAAAACAAATAGTATGCTAATGCAGAAAATACTGCCGCAATTTGATTATGATCAAATGCTGGCGCAAAGTATTAAAAACGGCGAAACTGTTTTAGGCATGACATTTCATGATGTCGCTACAGTCACTACCGGCCCGCGCCCGCAACCTGTGATGACGCTCAATAATAGTGATGCGCAAAAATTAATATTGCCGCACATGTCGGGTTATACAAATAATATCGCTTTGTTAAACCAGGCCGCCAAGAGTACTGGCTTCATTAATGCGTTTGCCGATAGTGATGGCATCATCCGGCACGCTGCATTGTTATTGCATTATCAAAATGGTATTTATCCTTCACTGGCTTTAGAAGCGGCGCGGCTTTATTTATTAAGTGATATCAAGCTGGACATGCAGCGCGAAAATAATGTTATTACCATCGATGCTATTCAACTGGGTAAACAGATTATTCCTACTGATATTAGAGGACGGGTATTAATTCCTTTCCGTGGGCCAGCGGGTAGTTTTCCTTATTTTTCAGCAACGGATATTTTAAATAATCGCTTGCCTGCCAATGCTTTATTGAACAAACTAGTTTTTATGGGTACTTCCGCCTTTGGTTTAGGCGATCTGCAATCCACTGCCGTTGGCAGCGCTTATCCAGGCGTGGAAATTCATGCGAATATTGCGGCGGGTATTTTAGCCAATCATTTTCCTAAAGAACCTACCTGGTTATCAGGCGCCGAATTAATCTTTACGATTTTAATGGGACTATTATTTTCCTGCCTGTTTCCGCTTTTAGCGCCGCGTGGATTAATTATTTCCGTCATCACTATTCCAGCTTTTTTAATACTGGCTAATAGTATGTTATTTGAAAAGACCGCGATTGTTGCCTCTGTCGCAGTGCCTATTTTATTAATTATCATTTTAGCCACTCTCAATATGGCGTTTGGTTATTTATTAGAAAGCCGCCGCCGCGATCAATTAAAAAATATTTTTGGTCAATATCTCGCGCCCGCTTATATTGAAGAGTTGTTAAAACAGAATAGTAAAAATACGCTGGCCGGCGAAAGCCGTGAAATGACGGTGTTATTTTCGGACATCCGCAGCTTTACCAGTTTATCGGAAAAAATGGCGGCGGCAGACATTAAAGCGTTATTGAATTTATTTTTCACGCCGATGACAAAAATTATTTTTGAATGCAACGGCACGATTGATAAATACGTAGGCGATATGATTATGGCGTTCTGGGGCGCACCTCTCCCCGATGCTAAGCATCCCCGCCAGGCCATTATCGCTGCGCTGGCCATGCAGGCAAAAGTACGCGAATTAAATCCCTTATTTATTGAACGTGGATTGCCCGCTTTAAAAATTGGCATTGGTATTAATACGGGTTTAATGAACGTAGGCGATATGGGTTCAGAATTCCGGCGCGCTTATACGGTCATTGGCGATACGGTTAACTTAGCATCGCGGCTGGAATCGCTGACTAAATATTATGGCGTTGATATTATTGCAGGTGAGCAGACATACGCTAATCAGCCTGATTTTGTGTTCCGCAAATTAGATTATGTGCGGGTAAAAGGCAAAGAAATCGCCGTTACTATTTATGAACCCTTATGCACGCGCCAGGATTTAACGCCCGCCTTGCAGGAAGAACTCGCCCAGTATGAACAGGCCTTAGGTTGTTATTTCAATAAGCAATGGCAACAGGCCATCGATTTATTTAAAGCTTTAGTTGAAAAATATCCCGATTCGCGCTTATATAGTATTTATCTGGCGCGGAGTTTAGACCCCGCCCGGCAGAGTGAAGAATTTATACTGCCGACTTTATTTATGGAAAAATAATATGTTATTTACCTTCCGATATTACTTTTTTATTGGCCTTTTATTCTGCTTTTCCAGCTTGTTTTCTCTTGCGCAGGCACAACCTCAACCTGCTGGTCAGGTGTTGTTGGTTGCCGGTAAACTGGCCGCTCAACAGCCCAATCAGAAAACACGTCTACTGAAACGCGGCGCACCGTTTTACACGGCGGATACTTTAACAACCTCTGACGATAGCGAGGCGCAATTACGTTTTACCGATGGCACGTTAGTGGCCATGCGGCCTGACTCTGCTGTTAAAATCGAGCAATATCAATTTTCTAATACGCAGACAGCCGGTAAAAATAAGGCGTTTGCTTACACCGTCAGTTTAATCCAGGGCGGTTTCCGCAGTATTAGCGGCGCCATAGCAAAAGCTGATCCGGATAGTTATAAAATCAAGACCAGTGTCGCTACGATTGGCGTGCGGGGTACTGAATTTTCTTTAGCGATCGACGCCAGCGGCGGCTTAGGCGCCGGCATTTATACCGGCCGTATTTATTTGCAAAATAATGCGGGATATATTGAAATTGGTAAAGGCGCGGCCTTTAACTATGCGTATGTTGCTTCCGCCTATACGGCCCCTAAAGGCGAACCTGTCCGCCCTAGCCTGTTGTTAAACGATCCGCGCTTTGGCGGCCAAAATCAGAACACAGGTACTCCACACAGCGATATTTGCTTGCACTAAACAGGCCATATAGCCAACAGCTTACAAGCATATCAGCCTTTGGCACTGGCCTTCCGCATAGGCGCCTTGTAATCTTAGCAGCGTGTAATAAACGTGCTTTTCAAGGAACAAGGAGTATTAATATGGACATGCGTCAAAATGATGTTTTTTATCGTGCTTTAAATAAACCCCGTAAAATGCCTATCGCTTTTTATAATGCCGATACCGAAATGGATCTGCCTGAGGCAACGGCTGCTTCAGCCTCCAGTAAAATTCTATTATGCGCTTATAAAACGCTGATTCAGCATTTCAATCAATTGGATACTGGAACGCAAAAAAACTGGCAATTAGAAATTAATATTATTGCCAGACAATTAGCGCATCTTTTTAAGCAGTCGGCTAAATATCAGACGACTAACGGTTATCCTTCATTGAGTCTGCTAAAAGAAATTCGTGATTTAGATAAAAGTATTATGGCGAATACATTAGCGACCGTTTAAATCAGCTTGTATCGAGCTATTCTTGCTGTTTCAGCGAAAATAGCTCTTTGCATTACCTATTGCGTCTTTGCCTAAAAAGGATTACATTCCCGAATGGCCTTGACTATACGGGAATTTATGCCATAATAGCCATATGGAAAGAAACTTAGAATCTTTGATCCTTGAGGATCTAACCCAAAAAATTGTTTTGTTAACAGGACCGCGGCAATGCGGTAAAACAACACTGGCTAAGCAATTAACCCCTGATTATGATTATTTTAATTATGATGCTGCTGCCGATAGATTAGCATTACATGAACAAAGTTGGGA
>JBEPVU010000139.1:0-5878 GCA_041690855.1 Gammaproteobacteria bacterium
CCATAGTTTTGTAATAGATTATGAAGAAGCGAAAAATTTGTTTAAAATTGTAAAACTATTTGAAAAAGAAGAAGAAGATTTTTTTGCTGTTTTCCCTGAGCTTATCCGAGATTTGGATGCGCGAGGATCATTTTATTCTCGAGGGGAAACTAATAAAATATATATAGCAAACCTTAACGAGGTGTATCATGATCAAGAACAAAACAGCAAATCCCCAAGAATACATGAAGATAGTAACGAACACAGCCAAAAGGCAAATTCAAAAGGGAATGGAAACATCGAACAAATCGCAAAAGGCAAGAAAAGAGAGGTTGCAACAGCGGAATGAAGAATTTTATTCCTTAGCAGGAGCAGGCAAGATCTAATTCAAAATGAGCTACTACCTTTGTAAAATTAAAAAACTGAATGCTCATGCGTGACAACTATAATTTTCCTGTTTTTTGTGCAGGCTTGAGTTAGCCAGTGGTCAGCCCTTTTTGTAAACCATATGCCGCAGGAAGCGGCACTTGAGCGTACACGGATGTATTCACAGCGTGTTTACAAAAAGGGCTGACCACTGGCTAACCGGTAAATTCTCTACAATGCCCACACAAAAAACTGAACTCTCTATAGCCATTGCGCCTGTCCGCCAACAAAGCTAAGCTAACTGGCAAATTCAGCGATTATGAGGCTTATTTATGTGTGGTATTGTAGGGGCGGTAGCACAGCGGGACGTGGCGCCTATTCTATTGGAAGGGTTAAAGCGTTTAGAATATCGTGGTTATGATTCGGCCGGTATTGCGGTTATCAATGCCGAGCAGGCTATTCAGCGCCATCGCGCTACGGGTAAAGTGAAAGAGCTGGCCGAGTTGCTGGCCAGCCAGCCTTTATACGGCAGTACTGGCATTGCCCATACCCGCTGGGCGACTCATGGCAAACCTAGCGAACAAAACGCCCATCCGCTGATTTCCAAAGATGAAGTAGTACTGGTACACAATGGCATTATTGAAAACCATGAAATCTTACGGGCAAAACTCTTAGCGGCCGGTTATACATTTACTTCTGAAACAGACACTGAAGTGGTCGCGCATTTAGTCCATCAACAATTAACGGCAGGCAAAGATTTTTTAACAGCGGTGCAGATCGTTGCAAAAGAACTGACCGGCGCTTTTGCAATGGTGTTTATGCAGCGTAAAGAGCCAGGCCGTTTGATTGGTTTGCGCCGCGGCAGCCCCTTAGTGATTGGCGTGGGCATCGGCGAACATTTTTTTGCATCGGATCAATTAGCTTTATTGCCTGTCGCGCAACACTTTATTTATTTAGAAGAAGATGATCTGGCCGATATTGTCCGTGAAAAAATCACTGTTTATGATCATCAAGGCATGATAGTTCAGCGGCCTGTACAAATCTCTCATCTTTCACATGATGTCGCTGAGAAAGGGCAATATCGCCATTACATGTTAAAAGAAATATTTGAACAGCCAGAGGCGATAGCTGCAACGTTGCAAGGCCGTATCAGCAATAATACAGTATTAACCAATATTTTTGGTGAACGCGCTGAAAGCTTATTGCCAAAAATAAAACGTGTGCATATTGTCGCGTGCGGCACGAGTTATCATGCAGGCCTCGTTGGACGTTATTGGTTGGAAGAAATGGCAGGTATTCCTTGTCAGGTAGAAATCGCCAGCGAATATCGTTACCGTTCTCCAGTCGTAGAAAATGACACTTTATTAGTAACGTTATCGCAATCGGGTGAAACAGTGGATACGCTGGCCGCTTTTCGAGCGGCGAAAACAGCAGGGTATTTATCGACATTAGTCGTTTGTAATGCGCCGGAAAGTTCATTAGTGCGTGAATCGGAATTAGTCTTTTTGACCCATGCGGGGCCGGAAATTGGCGTGGCTTCTACGAAAGCCTTTACTACGCAATTAGTTGCTTTGTTACTGTTAACGATAGTCTTAGGCCGTTATCAGCAAAAAATTAGCAGTGAGCAGGAAAAAGAATGGGTTGCCTCTCTGGAAAGTCTGCCGAAAAAAATTCTGCAAGTATTAACATTGGATAAAGCCATTAAACAAATAGCCGATACTTTTGCCGAAAAACATCACAGTTTATTTGTTGCGCGTGGTGTGCATTATCCCATTGTATTGGAAGGCGCTTTAAAATTAAAAGAAATATCTTATATTCATGCCGAGGCTTATCCTGCCGGTGAATTAAAACATGGTGCGTTGGCGTTAGTGGATCATGAAATGCCCGTTATTGCTTTAGCCCCTGCGAATGAATTAATTGATAAAGTTAAATCTAATTTACAGGAAATTCACGCACGTGGTGGAGAAATCATTGTTTTTGCAGATGAATCAGTCCCGTTAAAAATAGCGCCAGGATTGCGAGTAATTAAATTAGCCGCCGTTGAAAAAATATTATCGCCGATTATTTATACCATTCCCCTGCAATTGCTAGCGTATCACGTTGCGGTTTGCAAAGGCACAGACGTGGATCAACCCAGGAATTTAGCGAAATCGGTGACGGTAGAGTAATAATCCGTTACATCTTTTGAGAGAGTATAAAGATATGAGTAACCGTACCATTATCATCGTTAGTTTTAGTGTTGATACAGAAAAAGAAGTAGAATTTAACGATTTTTATCACCATCACTATATTCCAAAATTAATGAGCGTGGTTCCAGAAATAGAATCTGCAAGACGGTATCAAGAACATAATGTAGATGGCAATCTGAGATATTACAACAAGCAATTTCTCACAATTTATGAGTGTGCCTCAGAAGAGGACGCGCAAAAAGCTATACAGGCAATTCAAACAACATTATACGCATCCACGCCAAGCTTGGGATGGAAATTTTGGTAGTCGTCCTTTTTTTATGGTCAGTGTTGAAGTTATCCCTGAAAAAGAAAAATTATTTAACGACTGGTATGAAACTATTTATTTACCTAGAAATCTGGCTGATGTACCCACCTGGGCGGCTTGTCGCCGTTATATCAGCCAGGGGAAAACGTCCGCGAGATATTACACTATTTACGAAGCTTGGAATTTAGCAGGATTACAAGAAAGCTTAGAATTCATGCGTGCGCATTACCGCTTAAAAGAAAACATCTCCTGGAAGCAGTGGGACACCGGCGAAAATCCCGCCATTACCTGGGAAGATGCAACAAGCTTTAAGCCAATTTTCCGTTATCCTGATTAGCAATTTCCATCTTAGGTTTTGCGTTTTACGTGCTTGTCGTTAATTCCGGGGCTCGGGGTCCTGTCGCTGCGGCACCCCTTTTTCGGAGTTAATTTACGCAAAATCTAAGTGGAAGCAATATATACCCATCCCGTTGAGGTTTTGAGCTTTTTATTTCTCTCTCAGTAGGGTGGATTAGGCCGCAGGCCGTAATCCACCGTTTTAATAGGCTATCATTGGTGGATTACGGCCTGCGGCCTAATCCACCCTACAATAAATACTCAACGGAAAAAATAAAAATACGCAAAATTTAATAGAATCTAAGCCCCTCAATTTTTTAAAAAATAATCAATTGTCGTAACTAATCTAACTTTTTTATAAATTGAACTGGCCTGGTTGTCTGAGTTATTACCTTCCGAAGCAGCATCGCGTGACATAATTTGAAAAACACCCTGGCTGGCGCGGCGGATGCCTTTTAATTTTGTGTGCGTATCTTTAGTGAATTGCTGTGCGATTAAATAAGCGCTGTTAGTGGCGTCTGATAACATACCCGGGCGTATTTGATCTAATTGAGTGAAATAATAACTGGGGTTGGGATTTAAATCAGAACTATAATCGGATGTACTGAAACTTAACGGAACCCCGGCCTGAATTAAAGTATTGGTTTGCTGGCTGGCTTTGGGAATTAAATCTACCTGACTGGTGCGTACGCGGATGCCGCTGGTAATAACATAACGATATTTTGCCTGGTTACTGCTGTTATAAGGATTAGCAAAAGCATCCGATACTTTGGTTGGCCGTAATTCTAACTCACTATTATTAAAACCATTTTTCTGCAGAAAACTGCCGACCAGTTGCTGATCACGCTGAATCCGGCCATTTGCTGCGGTTAAATCATTGTCGGCTTCCTGAAAATCGATTTCCCACGCGGCTAAATTTGCTTTAACCTGACGTTCCGCCAGGCCTTTAACAGTGACGTAATGATCGGAAACTTTAGCTTGATAAATCGCTTTTGCCGTAAAAGCGCCAAAACCTATTAAACCTACGCTGATTAATAAACCTGCCAGAAAAGTGCTCAATGAAAAACCAGTATCTGTCTGCATGGTAAATCCTTCTTAAAAATTACTGTGAAAAAAATCAATTAGTCAAAATTAAAAAAATAAGGCGCTATTATACCATTAAATATTTTCAACTTGTATGACCTTTAAAGTGTTAGTGCCACCATGCAATCCTGTTTGATCGCCAAACGTTAACAATACCCACTCGCCTGGTTGAATAACGCCGTGTTGCAGGCATTCTTTAATAGCGGATTTATTTAATTCATGCGGATCTTTAGTTTTAATATCAAAATGAAAAGGATAAACACCGCGGTATAACGTCATTTTGCGTTCGGAACTAACATTGTGAGTGAGGGCGTAAATAGGAATACCGGAGCGGATACGCGACATCCATAGCGGTGTAGAGCCAGATTCCGTCAGTGCGATAATAGCGGCAATTTTAAAGTGGTTGGCGGCATACATGGCCGACATGGCGATTAATTCATCAGGGCGTTCAAATTGACACTCTACTCGATGGCGGGAAATCTGCGTGATTAATTGTTTTTCAGCGCCGTAACAAATACGCGCCATGGCTGCAATCACTTTAGCGGGATGATCACCCGTTGCCGTTTCGGCAGACAGCATAACGGCGTCAGTGCCATCGATCACAGCGTTGGCTACATCAAATACTTCCGCGCGTGTTGGAATAGCATTATGAATCATGGTTTCCATCATTTGCGTAGCGGTGATAACGGCTTTATCCAGGCAGCGTGCGCGATGAATAATATGTTTCTGCACTGATGGCAATTCGGCGTCACCAATCTCAACGCCTAAATCGCCGCGCGCGACCATAACAGCATCTGATGCACGAATAATATCGTCAATAACTTGCACGGCTTCAATGCGCTCGATTTTAGCGATTAAACTGGCCTGGCAATTAATCTCATTTAATAAGCGGCGCGCTTCCAGCATATCGTCTGCGCTGCGTGGAAAAGAAATAGCCACATAGTCCACGCCAATAGCGGCTGCTGTTTTCATATCGGCGATATCTTTTGCTGTGAGCGCTTTAACGGTTAAGCCGCCGCCCTGGCGATTAATGCCTTTATTATTCGATAATTCACCGCCCACAACAACACGGCAGATAATACGTTGCCCCTCTATTTTTTCGACTTTAAACACTAAACGGCCGTCGTCTAATAATAAAATATCTTCTGGCCGTACATCATTGGGTAAATTTTTATAATCGATGCCCACCGTGTGTTCATCGCCTGCATCAGTCGCTAAAGCAGCATCTAAAATAAAGGTGCTATTTTCTGCTAAATTTATTTTACCGTTCTTAAAGCGTGCGATGCGGATTTTAGGGCCTTGCAGATCTGCCATAATACCAATTTCTTTGCCGGCCACTTTAGCGCAATCCCGCACCATCTGCGCACGTTTTTGATGTTGCTCCGCCGAGCCATGCGAAAAATTTAAGCGCACGATATCTACACCGGCGGCAATCATCTGCTGGAATACAGTTGGATCATCAGAAGCGGGGCCTAAGGTAGCAATAATTTTTGTTCGGCGAGGTCTTAACATAAGGGGTTCCTAAATAATTGTTTAGAATATACTACTTCCACTTAGAAATTACGTATTATTCCTTCCCCCTTCAAGGGGGAAGGTTAGGATGGGGGTGATCTAAAGG
>JBEPVU010000140.1:0-5843 GCA_041690855.1 Gammaproteobacteria bacterium
CTTTAATATTCATGACAGCAATTAGATTTTGATAACCCAATGCTTCAGATTGTTCTATTTGAATACAATCTTTGGATTCTTCACACACAGATTTAAACGTTTCCAAATTAACTTTGGATGGTTCATTATCTGCATCTTTTTTCCCTAAACCATAAAGAGAATATTCATGCTCAACCACCAATTCAGGGTAAGTACTACAAAATTCTTCAAACCCACGATGACAACTTTCTCTGGTTTTTTGAGAACGTGGATAATGAGGTCCTGCATGTAACCTTATACCAAATTTACCTGAAATATTACTAAAGATATCAGCGTTTTTTTCAAAAAGGAAAACATCATGCCCAGATTTCTTAAGAACACAAGCGATATGAGCACCATACCAGCCAGCACCAATGATACCGATCTTCATACATTTCTCCCAATTTTCAAGTCATCGTTAGCCACTGTTGCCGTCAATATGAACAAGAAACAAATTTTATAAGCTCAGTACCATCTTTTAATATTATTTTCCTTCCCTTTCTCTCCTTGATTACAAGTTCATTAACTTTTTGATAAGCTTTAGACCAAATAAACAACCCATTATTTTTAAATTTCCGGTTGAACAGGTTGGTGGCATACATAAGCATTTAAGCCTAATTTTAAGAGATTAGCAATAACAGCCTTATTTTTAATACATAAATACATATAAATTCCTGCATCAATAAATTTTAATGATTTATTCTTACCCAATCCAAAACACATATTGGATAAATTATTTTAATAATCTATGACAGAGCTGCAAAAGTGGCAGATCTTTCTCAACAAACCGGCGCCTGAATAGCGGCATTACCCTTGCGAAAAACATTCGCCGCCAGATGTGCCTGGCGAGTCGGTTCAGGCAAACGGTAGCCGCGTAAATAGTGTTGCACTAATTTTACCGCCGTGGGTAAAGCAACCCGATGGCCGGTTGAGATAATTAACGGGTTGCAACGTAATTTTGTGCGTAACAGAGTAGCCATCGTATTGTTATGCCACACCACAGGCGTCTGTGCGCCAGGCGCCGCCGCTAAAGCAGCCACCGGTTTGCCGACTAATAAAGTTTTAGCAACGCCAATGGTTGCGCAATCTAATAACACGCCAATATGGCTGGCAATGCCTAAACCCCGCGGATGGCTGATGCCGTGGCCGTCTACAAAAATTAAATCGGGTGGGTGTTTTAATTGCTGGAAAGCTTCCACTAACGCGGGCGCTTCGCGGAAACCTAAAAAACCGGATACATACGGAAAACGCTGTTTCTGACAGACATTGGCCGTTTCGATAATAGCCAGTGTATCCGCATTCAATAACACAATGCTGGCATAAATTAACTGCGCGGAATCATAAGGATTATTACTCACATCCATGCCCGCTATAATTTTTAACGGCGCAAATTGATCGGATTTGATCACCTTTGCCGCCATGATCTTCTGAATGCTGGCCGCTTCTGTTAAGGAAGACGGATACAGCCATTCAGATGGGTGTTGTGGTAAAACTAACATAAATATCTCCTACACCGGATTTTCAATGAATATCCTTGACATACACCGAAAAATCTATGAAAATCCGGTTTATGATGCAATATATTCCCAGAAAACTAGTCCACGCCATGCAACAGGCTTTAGAGCGTGGCAAAAGCATTTTGCTATTAGGGCCACGTCAAACAGGCAAAACAACGGCTGTTGAACAACAACTTAAGCCCTCTATCCGTTACTCTTTTGCCAGTGCGAATACACGCCAGCGCTATGAACAAAACCCTGCCCTGCTGGAAAGCGAGCTAATTGAGCAAATTAAATCATCAATCTCAGCGCATTCGCCACCTTTAATATTTATCGATGAAATTCAAAAAATACCGCGCGTCATGGATGTTGTGCAATATCTTATTGATAGTCAATCCGCACAATTTATATTAACAGGTTCTTCCGCGCGTAAACTCAAGCGAGGTTCAGAATTAAACCTCTTGCCAGGCCGCGTGGTTTCACTGCATATGACGCCCTTATTATATGAAGAAATACCAGAACCCGCACCCGCCCTGGAAGACATTCTGTTATATGGCACTTTACCTGGTATTTTACGCGAACAAACATCCGAGGTACGTGAATTGGATCTTTATTCGTATGTCACCACTTATCTGGAAGAAGAAATACGCGCTGAAGCGCTGGTTAGAAAAGTAGGACAATTCGCCCGCTTTTTAGAAATCGCCGCCAGCGAATGCGGTAAGCCTTTAAATTTTACGCGTTTATCGCAAGATATTGGTGTTTCTGATACTACTATCGCACATTATTATCAAATTCTGGAAGATTGCTTAATTGTGCATAGAATTGATCCGCTTATTAATAGCCAGACTAAACGTCGATTAATTAAAACGCCTAAATATTTATTTTTTGATCCAGGCATAAGAAGAGCCTGCGCCAACGAAGGCACTCGGCTATCACAAAGAGTAATAGCCGATTTATTTGAACAATATATAGGTAACCAATTAATTTATCATGCACAACTCGTCTCTCCGCAAATAAAAATAAAATACTGGCGCGACCTGGCAGGCCCGGAAGTAGATTTTGTGCTGGATATTGCTCATCACTATATTCCAATAGAAGTTAAATGGTCAGATAAGCCTTCACTGACCGATGCCAGACATTTGATAAAATTCAGCCAGGACTATGAATACATTGAACAGGCTTATATTATCTGCCGTACGCCAACCCGTTACCGAATAACTGAAAATATCATTGCTTTACCGTGGCAGGAGATTCCTGCAATTTTTGAAAACATTGCTAAAAATTAGTGCTTTAAATTCTAATTTTGTTATTATTGCCTCTTAAATTCACTTTTTACACCAGAAACTTATGCAACCTTATTTAGCTTTTGCCTTAGAACATTGGGAACTTTCCCTGGCTTTTATTATCGTTTTATTGCTGCTGCTTGGCTTGGAACTGAGAGGCAAGCTCAGCGGGCTGGGTCAATTACACCCGCATGATACCGTTTTATTAATGAATCGTGACGAAGCTATTATTTTAGATATTCGTGATCATGCTCAGTTTGCTAAAGGACATATTTTAAACGCAGTTAATATTCCCGCCGCAGAACTTGAACAAAAAATCAAACAACTCGAAAAACATAAAGATAAAACCATTATTATTGTGCATAGCACTAACCAGCCGCCCGGTAAACCAGGCGTTATTTTACGCAATCATGGTTTCGTGAATGTCAAAAATTTAACCGGCGGCATGGGCGCCTGGGTCAATGCGAATTTACCGTTAGTGAAGGATTAATATATGAATCCCTCCACGCCAAAAGTTATTATTTATAGCAGCGAAAATTGCCCCTATTGTGTACGTGCAAAACAATTTTTCGATAATAAGGGCATTCACTATACTGAAATCCGGGTTGATCTCGATCCAGCCCAGCGTGCGGAAATGATGCAAATAACCAGGCGGCGCACTGTGCCGCAAATATTTATTAATGATAAACATATCGGTGGTTATGACGACCTTATGGCGCTTGCAGTTACCGGTGAAGTAGATAAACTTTTAACTTAAAAAAAATAGGAAAAACTTATGGCAACTGAACAACAACCTGAATTTACCATTCAACGTGTTTACATTAGAGATCTGTCGTTTGAATCGCCCCAAACACCCGCTCTCTTTCAGCAGGAGTGGAAACCGGATTTAAATTTACAAATTCAAACCAACACTAATGCTTTAGGGGAAGATACACATGAAGTGATTTTAAACTTGAACATTACCGTAAAATCCGGTGATAAAGTTGCGTTTTTAATTGAAGTGCAACAAGCCGGTATTTTTACTTTACGTCATTTTGCGCCACAACAACTGCAGGGCATGTTAGGCAGCGTATGCCCTTCTATTTTATTTCCTTACGCGCGTGAAGTCGTGACTGATTTAGCTTCGCGCGGCACTTTCCCGCCGTTATATTTAGCGCCGGTTAATTTTGAAGCGCTTTACGCTCAGCATCTGGCGCAACAGGAACAGGCTGGCGGCGCTACTGAAACTGGCAACGCCACTGTTCAGTAACCAACGTCATACTATGTTAACGATTGGTTTAACAGGCGGCATCGGTTGCGGCAAATCAACTGTGGCGCGGCATTTTCAAACGCTGGCTATTCCTGTGATCGATGCCGATGTCATTGCGCGTGAGCTAACTACACCGGATACCCCTGCTTTTGCCGAAATATTTCATCATTTTGGTTCTGCCATTTTAAATGAATACAACAGTATTGATCGCAAAAAATTGCGGGAAATTATTTTCAGTAACGCTGAGCAGCGCCAATGGCTGGAGCATTTATTGCATCCGCTAATTTTACAGGAAATCAATCAGCGCAAAAAAAAGGCCGATGCTCCCTATTGTATTTTAGTGATACCTTTATTATTGGAAAAAAAAGTTTATCAAGACATTGATCGTATTCTGGTAGTCGATACTACTGAAAAACTGCAGACCCAGCGCGTCATGCAGCGTGATCAATTAACGGCTGAACAAGTAAAGGCTATTTTAGCAGCACAACTGGCTCGCCAGGAAAGGCTTATGCTAGCCGATGATGTCATTACCAATAATGGTAATCTAGCGGATTTGCATCAGCAGGTAGAGACGCTGCATCAATGTTATTTACGTTTGACGTCTGCCTGATCCATTATTTGAATGGCTTGATCAAATAAAGCTAATTGCTGCTGATCACCTCGATAATCGGCCACTAGCTCTCTCAGCAAGTGATATTGCTTAGTCAGCGCGGTTTTATCGTAAGGTACTATTTTATGCTCAGATACAATATAAGCAAATGGATTGCGACTATATTCAGCAGCCTTATTTGGCTTGATGGTTTTTTTCTCCATTAAAAGATTATTAAGATAATTAACATCTTCCTGCAATATTTTTTGTGCGCTCATACTAGATACTCCTCAATATATAAAATTAACTTAAAGATTTCTGTTATCTAAATTATTATTAATATTGTTATTTGTCACAAAAAAGTATTGCATATTAGGGGGTTGAAAAAAGTTAGGGGAAACCCTTAATTTTGACTAGGATAACCCCATTGCTGATTTTTCTTAAATTTATCGCAAAAAAATTCCATTATTTTTTCTTAAATTCCTACAAAAACCTAAGGTTAATCTTACAAAAACTTACGGGGTTCTTTTATAGTAAAAAGATTTATCAGCGTTATCATTAAATAACACAAACTAATTTTATAGGAGTCGTTATGTCTAACATGTCGCGTAGTGAAGCTGGAAAATTAGGTGCAAAAGCTTTAAATCAAGATCCACGAAAGAAATCTGCCGCCGCTAAAAAAGCAGCGGAAACACGTAAGAAAGAAAACCCCAATGTATTTCGTGAAATGGGCGCTAAAGGGGGCGGGGCGCATGGCAAAGAGAAAGAAGAAGAAAGCATATAAATATGACTCAACCTCCACAACACCAGGAACAACAACCAGGCATTGAAGCGATTATGACGCCCAAGCCTGAATCTGATGATCCTCAAAAGAAAGGCAATGGTAAATTAGCTGATAAAGTGTCTTTAATTACTTGGTGGTGACAGTGGCATTGGCCGTGCGGTTGCACTGGCTTATGCTAAAGAAGGCGCTGATATTGTTATTACTTACTTAAATGAGCATGAAGACGCTCATGGAACTAAAAAGCAGAACGAAGAAAAATATCAGCGCCGCTGCATCAGTTAGAGCTCACTTTTCGCACCAATATTTTCTCTTATTTTTATTTAACTAAAGCAGTGCTGCCTTAATTTAATTGTAAATGGTTAGTTAGTTATTTCACCTCTCCCCCCGGGAGAGGTCGCCGCAAAGCGGCGGGTGAGGGAGCTCT
>JBEPVU010000141.1:0-5784 GCA_041690855.1 Gammaproteobacteria bacterium
CAAATACAGTCTCTTCGGATGAGAGTAGCATTCAGCTTAACGTTAATATTACTAATAAAGAATTAAAAATATAACACTCTATCTTTCTGATAAAGCCCTCTAATTTAGAGGGCTTTTATTTGATAGCATAAATTTTTATACTAATTCTCCTTCCGCAGCGATAATCTTTTCCACAATCGCCACATCCTCTGGGCTATCCACCGCCCAATGAGTGCGGTTTTTATAATCAACGATTACGACTTTAATTTTAATGCCATTTTCCAGCGCACGCAGTTGTTCTAAGCCTTCGATTTTTTCCAGCGGCGTGGGCGCTAATTGTAAATATTTTTTTAGAGTGGCATAGCGGTAAGCGTATAAACCGATATGGCGGTAAAGAGGCAATGGTTTTTCGGTAGGCGTGCGCACAAACGGTAGCATGCTTTTTGAAAAATACAGTGCGTGATGATTTTTGTCGAATACCACCATCGTGCCGCCTACCGTGCCGGCGTTTTTAGCGGCGGCCATTTTTTTATAGTGTTCAAGGCTGATTTGCGTAGCGGGTGTGGCTAATTCAATCGCGGGATTTTCCAGCATAACGTCTAACAACGGCTGAATAATCCAGGGCGGCGTTAACACGGCGTCGCCTTGTAAATTTAAAATAATATCGGGAACCGGATCGCACTGGTTTACGGCTGCAAATGCGCGTACGGTGCCGTTTTCACAATGTGACGGTGTCATCAGCACTTGAGCGCCAAACGCTAAGGCATGTTCCTGAATACGTTGATCATCGGTTGCGATATACACGGCATTAACATGCTGAATGGCTTTTGCGATCGACCAGGTGCGTTGCAGCAGACTTTTGCCGCTAATTAAAGCAAGGGGTTTGCCTGGAAAACGTGTTGAGCCAAAGCGGGCAGGAATGACGATAGCGGTATTCATACGGCTACCACGCCCGCACGTAAAATATCATGCATATGCACGACGCCTTGTGGAATATTATGATCATCTACAATTAATAAAGTAGTAATGCGAAACGTTTCCATAATACGTAATGCTTCTGCTGCCAGCATATGAGCAGGAACCGTTTTATAGTGCGTTTGCATGATAGTGTTGATGATCGTTTTGTGAATATCAAGGGTGTTGTCTAAGGCACGCCGTAAATCGCCATCAGTAAAAATACCCAGTAGTTGTCCATTCGGTTCCACAATCGTGGTCATGCCCATGCCTTTTTGGGTCATTTCAACCAGTGCATGACTGATGGCAGTGCCACTGGATACGCGGGGTATGGCAGTGTCAGTGCGCATAATGTCCGCAACGCGGAGTAATAAACGTGATAAATGACCGCCCGGATGCGCCAGGGCAAAATCTTCTTGGGTAAAACCGCGTGCTTCCAGCAGCGCAATCGCTAACGCATCTCCCATCGCTAACATAGCCGCCGTACTGGCCGTAGGGGCAAGCCCCAGGGGACAGGCTTCTTTGGCGACGCTGGTATTCAAATTAACGTTGGCCGCCTGGGCAAGGGTAGAGGCGGGTTTGCCTGTTAGAGCAATCAGGGGGACGCCCAGTCTTTTTATTAAAGGCAACAGGGTTAAAATCTCTGCTGTTTCACCGGAGTTGGATAAGGTCAGCACGACATCTTCAGGCGTAATCATTCCTAAATCACCATGGCTGGCTTCGCCCGGATGCACAAAAAAGGCAGGACTGCCCGTACTGGCGAGCGTTGCGGCGATTTTCTTGCCGATATGGCCGGATTTGCCCATGCCCAGCACAACAATACGGCCTTTACAAGTCAGTAATAGCCGACAGGCATCGGCAAATTTCGCATCAATCCGATCGACTAAACCGGCAATAGCTTCCGCTTCGATTTGAATGACAGCGCTGCCTAGTTCGCAGAGTTTTTCATTAGTGTGTTTTTGTGTCATGGAAATTATTTTAAGTAAAATTAGCGCTAATTTAGCACTGATTTTATTTTGCTGAAAGTATTTTAAGTACGGCCATTCCCGCTGCTTTAGCGAGAATAGTACATTTTTAGTTGACTTTTCCAGATTTTGGACACATAATTGTGTTGATGGATTAAACACAAACTTAGGAATTGAAGTGCAATTCAACTGGGACAAAAGTAAAAACGAGCTCAATAAACAAAAGCATGGAATTAGTTTTGAGCTTGCTAAACATGTCTTTGATGACCCAAACCTATTGATTGAACAAGATAAGGGTGATTATTCAGAAAGTCGCTATCTATGTCTCGGTAATATCAACGCGTTGTTAGTCATCCTGGTAGTATGCACTTTCAGGAGTAATGAAGATGATGAAGAAACAACCCGTATTATCTCGGCGCGAAAAGCCGATAAAAAAGAACGCCGGAAATACCTCGATGCTCTCCAGCAAACTTAAAGATGAGGCCGCTAAATTATTAGCAATGCCTGATGAGGAAATTGATTATTCTGATATTCCTAAGCTTAGTGATGAACAATTAGAGCAATTTTCACGTTATTATCGACCTATCAAAAAACATCTTACCTTACGTATAGATGCTGATGTGCTGGCATGGTTTGAAAAGCATAATAATTTTAGAGACTTAATTAATCAAATTTGCCGCATTTATATGCGTCAGCATTTAAAGTCGCTGAAATGATCTATCTATAGTCATCGTATTTCAATTTTGCGCTAATAATAGACATTTATATATGTCCATGCTATAATACTAAACAGTTAAGTAACTTAACTCTTGATAAACAATGGATATAAATATGCATTCACATACCGTTCGAGCCAGCGAATTTAAACAGAAATGCCTCATGCTGATGGAAGAAGTAGCTTCCACTGGCACGGAGTTGATTATTACCAAGCACGGTAAACCCGTTTGTAAATTGACGCCTTTATCTGCGCAACCAGAACAATCACGTTTTGGCTGGATGAAAGATACCCTAAAAATTAAAGGCGATTTAACTGCACCGATAGGAAAGACATGGGAAGCCACTCGTTAGAGAGAGCTTTAGTGCTGGATACATGCGCCTGGTTATGGATAGCGCAGGGAGATTCGCGCATTAACCCTAAAATTCAAGCCAAACTAGCAAAAGCTGATTGGGTGGTTTCGGCGATTTCAGTTTGGGAAGTAGCGATGCTAGTTGCAAAAGGCAGACTGGAATTAGATTGCTCTATTGAGAAGTGGATACGCCGTGCATTGATAGAAGTGCCAAGGCTTAATCTTGCGCCGTTAATACCTGAAATATCAATTATGAGCTGCAATTTGCCGGAATATGAACATTCAGATCCCGCAGATAATATTATACTGGCAACCGCTATGTATCATAAAGCAGCGATAGTAACAGGCGATAAACGAATGATTGATTATTGTAATTCAGGTTATCTTCCTGTTATTGCAGTCTAAAATAACGCTTAACTTCTTACGCAACTTTGGCGACTAGTTCGGGTTCTCCAGACTCAACATCCCGGTATTATTATCATAAGCAAAAATCTCTGCATAACGTCCCCAGTCGATAATCACACGTAAAACGCGTTTGGCTTCTTCTTCGCTGAGTAAATCTTCCAGTTCCGTTAAAAAACGTTCTTTGGATGCGCGATGGCCTGGGCGTTCATCTAATACGCGGCGGATATGTTTAGCGAGCGGTACGTGGCGAATGAGATGAGACGCGAAGATTTTTTTACGCTCTAAAATATCGGCGTTGGCAAAAACTTTACCGGCTGGGCTTAACATTAAATCGCCGGTCGCCACATAAGCAAAGCCTAAAATTTCTAATACTTCCGTCAGCGGAAATAAATCATCAATATTAAGATGCAGCATTACCGCCAGTTCCGGCAAATCGATGCGGCCATGATGTTCGGGATCATCCATCACTTCTAACAAACCAGTTAATTCGGAAATATCCGCATCCGGTAAGCGATAACCCAGACCAATAGCGCGTGAACGATAATCACGCCGCGTCTGGCCTTTAATATCCGCAGGTTGCGTGGTCATTAATGTATAAATCTGATCGACGATATGACGGAAAGGCAATTCCTGTTCATTACGCGGATGGGGCAAATCTACGGCTAATTCCGCACGAATATAACCCGGATCACTGCCAAAAATTACAATACGATCGGCTAACATCGCCGCTTCTTCAATATTATGCGTCACAAATAAAATGCCGTTGGTATTGGTTTTTTTAGCCTGCCATAAATCCAGTAAATCGCTTTTTAAATTATCCGCCGTTAAAACATCCAGCGCAGAAAACGGCTCATCCATTAATAAAACATCCGGATTTACTACCAGCGCACGTGCAAAACCCACGCGTTGCCGCATACCACCGGATAATTCTTTTGGGAACGCCGATTCAAAACCATCCAGACCAATAATATCAATCGCCTGCAACGCACGCTTGCGCCGCTCCGTGCGCTCAACCCCCAGCGCTTCCAAACCCAACTCAACATTCTGCAAAACCGTCAACCAGGGCAACAACGCAAAATTCTGAAACACCATCGCAATCCCCTGCACAGGCCCCCGCACCGATTGCCCCCGATACAACACCTCACCCACACTGGGCCTAATCAACCCGGCTATAATCCGCAACAAAGTAGACTTCCCCGAACCCGACTTCCCCAGCAAAGCCACAATCTCCCCCGCATACATCTGAAAATTAATATCATCCAGCACCAGCAAATCCTGATACTCCGCCTTCTTAAAAGACTTACTGACTTTATTTATATTAATAATAGGTTGCTCTTTATTCATACTTTTTGATTTCCCATATACTGTTTCTATTGCTTCCACTTAGATTTTACGTATTTTAATCTCCTCCCCCTTCAAGGGGGAGGATTAAGGTGGGGGTGATCTTAAACTAGAAAGTAGCCCTTTGATCACCCCCATCCTAACCTTCCCCCTTGAAGGGGGAAGGAATAAAATGCACAATTTTGAGTTAAACCGGTCGGTAGGCATTTTGTAAACCGTCTGCCGCATGGATGTGGCAGTCGAGCGTACAGGGACGTATTCACAGCGTGTTTACAAAATGCCTACCGACCGGTTTAACCGGCACGGAACAGCACAGCACAGCACGGCAAAATATTAATCCAACCGATACCGCGTCTCCGCCAGATTATACAACGGCCGCCAGACCAACCGATTCATCGTCAACACAAAAATACACATCACACCCATCCCCAGCACAATCCGCGGAAAATCACCGCTGATAGAATATTTTGTAATATAAGCCCCCAAACCCGTAGCCGTTAACGTCGTATTCCCCCAACTCACTACCTCCGCAATAACACTCGTATTCCAGGCATTACCCACCGCCGTAATCGCTCCCGCAATATAAAACGGAAAAATCCCCGGTAAAATTAAACGCCGCCACCACTGCCAGCCCGTCACGCCAAAATTATCTGCTACCTGTTTTAAATCTTTTGGTAACGCAATCGTACCCGCAACCACATTAAATAAAATATACCACTGCACCCCCAGCAACATTAAAGGCGTCACCCAGATTTCCACATTCAAGTGATAACGCACAATCAACAACACTACCACGGGAAATAAAACATTCATCGGAAACGCCGCTAAAAACTGCACAATCGGTTGAATAAATTCCGCCACCCGCGGCCGTAACCCAATCCACACGCCTACCGGCACCCAGACAATAGTACTGATCAAGACAATAATTAATACCCGCAACGCCGTAATAGAACCTAAGAAAAAAACATGCAGTAATTGCTGCAAAGTAATATGATGATAAATATAATTTATCATAAGATAAGCCGCTAAAATAACGCTACCAAAAACAATGACATTCCAGCAATGATTATACC
>JBEPVU010000142.1:0-5747 GCA_041690855.1 Gammaproteobacteria bacterium
GGAAGGCGTCGAAAGTCCGGTATTTTCCAAAGCAGTGATTGAATAATCACTTGGCCACGTACTATTTTTAGCGCTGGTAATCATTAATAAAGTAACATGCTGTGTTTGTTCCTGGTGTTCAATACTGCTGAGTACCAGAGCAGGTCTTTTTTTAGTGTGATTCTGTTCTGTAAAGGGAAAAGGCACTATAACCACTGAAAAGGGTTTATAAGTCATTGTAGGCCTCATCATCAGCCGCCGATGCCCATTCTGATAGCGTATGGGCTAACGCCTGGTGATATTGATAATCAAAGGGTTCAATTTTCGAAATCACTGCTTTATGGTCTTTGATTTCAAAAGTGAGTTTATCCCCTGGTTTGAGGCTTAACGCTTTGCGCACTTCAACCGGAATAGTCGCTTGACCTTTGAAAGTCAGGGTAGATGCTAACATAGTATACCTCATTACGTAAGGGGTAATACTGTAATACTAGTATAATTACTTACTATATGCAAGTCTTACATTATATAGAGCAGTGTTTAAATAATCTTCTATTTCTTCAGCTTCTTTCATGTAGTGGGGGTTGCTTTCCATGACGGCCAGACTCTTAGCCATGGCCGCTTCTTCATAAGGATTATTAAAACCTAATCCTGCTAAAAGCTTAACTTCTAACGCCTCCATTACTTCAGCTTCTTTATTTTTGACATGGTCATAGCCGAGTAAATGTAAAATTCCGTGAAGGGTCATATGCGCCCAGTGGGCGAGTATTAATTTGCGTTGTTCCTTGGCTTCTTTAACGACTACGGGCGCGCAGATGACTATATCGCCTAGTAAACAGGTTTGCTGTCCTGGCGGCGCTGCAAATGGGAAGGAGAGGACATTCGTAGCGCCTGGTTTATGTCGATAAGTTTCGTTTAAGTGTGCGCTTTCTTTTTGGCCGACGATTCTAATGGTTATTTCGGCTGTTTTAATTTTTTGCTGGGTTAATGTCGCGTTGATCCAGCGTTGAAAATAATAGCGGCTGGGTGTGTGTTTGTTTTTTGTGGCATTTTGCAGATTTAGAAGATGTTGAGTACGTTTATTGGGTTTCATGTTTTTCATAAGCCTGCAAAATACTTTGTACGAGAGGATGGCGAACGATATCGCTGGTTTCGAATAGCGTGAAGCTGAGGCCTTTGACGTCTTTTAAAATATCTAAACAATGTTTCAAACCGGATTGACTATTTTTCGGTAAATCGGTTTGGGTGATGTCGCCGGTGATCACGACTTTGGAATTAAAGCCTATGCGGGTCAGGAACATTTTCATTTGTTCTTTCGTGGTGTTCTGGCCTTCATCGAGAATGATAAATGAATCATTTAAGGTACGGCCGCGCATGTAGGCGAGGGGAGCGACTTCAATGACATGGCGTTCGATTAAACGTGAGACTTCATCAAAGCCTAACATTTCATATAAAGCATCATAGAGGGGACGAAAGTAAGGATCGACTTTTTGGGTGAAATCACCTGGCAGAAAGCCTAATTTTTCACCGGCTTCTACGGCAGGGCGGACTAATAAAATCCGGCTGACAAGTTCCTGTTCCAGCGCCGCCACGGCGCAGGCAACGGCTAAATAGGTTTTGCCGGTGCCGGCAGGGCCGATGCCAAAATTCACATCGTGTGACTGAATGTTTTTAACGTAATGCGCCTGGTTGGGGCTGTGCGGTTTAATGGGCGTGTGTCGATTTAAGGTAATCTGGCTCATAGTGGTTGGCTGCTCTTGCGCTTTAGAAGGAAGTGAACTGGCTTTAGTCTGGCGTAAAAATAAATGCACGGTTGCAGGTGTAATCCTATTACTGGCGGCTTCGACGTACAACTGCTGGAGTACCTGGCGGGCGGCTTTAACGGCTTTTTCTTCGCCTTGTAAGTGGAATTGATGGCCGCGGTTATGGATTTCTATCGGTAACGCCTGTTCAATCTGCCGCAAGTGCTCATCGCACTGGCCGCAGAGATTGGCAAGGCGGTGGTTGTCGTTGGGGGTGAGTGTTAAGGTGGTTTTGTGTTGTTTGTTCAAAGTTAGCTGAAAATAATGGTTTTGATAGGGATTATTTTAGCATGGTTTTGGAGGGAAAGCAGGTAACTCAAGGAGGGGAACTGCATTTTGAAAAGATGGCTTGATATTAATGCTAGGAGTGTGATTAAATTGGAGGTAAGAATTATAATATTGAAAATTGGAGGTATTTATTATGGGAGCTCAAACAAAACAACCCTCTACCGAAGAAATTTTAAGTAAATTAAAAACAAAAAAAGAGGAAGCTATTAATGAAAGCACTGAAAGCACTGAAAGCACTGAAAGCACTGAAAGCACTGAGCAACATTTATATCCTATAAGCTTCAAATTAATCCAATCGATTAGAAAGATTATTGGTCAGCCTGGTGGTATATATTCTAAGAAATTCTCTAAAGCTGCTAAGGCGGTAACTACCGTATCTATGACTATAATAGCCTGTGCGGATTTGCTCACGCGTATCACCAAGACAGATCCTGCACTTTCAGTCCAATTTAAACAGGAAACTCAGCTAGTAGAAAAGGATCCGCCTGCTGGTTGTATGTACGGAAAGAGTAAAAAATTATATAACCGTATGTATAATGATCTATCCAAACGAAATGTTAAAGAGCGGGATCAATATATTGCAGAATGTATTTATGAGGCTCTTTTAGTTTGTTGGTCAAACTTATCTTTTTTAAAGACTCAGCAAAATGAGCTAGCTGATATACCAGACTTAAAGGTACTAGAGAAAGATTTACTGGAAATAATAAGCGAATTTAGAACAATCTATCCTATTGTACATCAGAATGTAAAAAAGAAGCATGATCCGTTATTTGATGCTGCTTTAACAGTTGGTCATGAGTCAAAAAAACTTTTATTTAATGAGTTAGAAGATTTTATACAAGAGTATGCGCCGAAATCAGAACAAAAAGATATTCTTCTGACAAAAGTAAAAAATAATAAGCATGATTATAATTTTATGTTAGCAGAAGCTGATTGGACATATATTGACGGATTTATCCAGGCAAAACAAACAGAGATAGATACACTATTTTCATCGGAAGAAAACGAGAAGAACAATCAATTTAAGGTCGAGGAAAGCGAAGATAATTTCGAGAATCTTAACAACGAGCAAAAAAGAGACCTTAACAAATTAGTTCAAAGTGGAACAGAAAAAATTTCTTCTGCTACTAATACTGATAAAGATGCAAAAAAAGTATCGGGTATTGTTTTTAGTTATAGAAAACCATTGATTCTAGAGACTGTAAAGCCTGCTCTAGAAGGGATACAAGCAGAACTTGATGAGGCAAGTTCTGCTGAAGAGAGTCAAGATGCAACCGATAGACTTATTAATCTTGATAAAATCGCAGGAAATGTTCAAAGCCAGTTTCAATCAGTTTACTCACAACTATCAGGATTATTTGAAAATAACAGCAAGAGGTATGAGGTTGCACAAACTATTGGAGCAGCCAGAGCGAAAAGTCAAGGGATACGAAATCAATCAAAAAGCGCGGATAGCACGATAAATGTTCAACAAGACATATCTAATAAAACAAGTGAATGTTTAAAAGGTATCTGGCAATATTCATGGATACAAAAAATCTTTATTTCCAGAAGACAAAGTATATTTGCTGAAATGATGGCAGCTAAAATTCAAGGAGAAATTTCCGAATTCGAACAATCTAAAACCTTAACTGAGGAAAAACGTGCTGGAGGATTTTATAAAAAGCTTCTTGAGACGCAAGCAGTGACAATAAAAGAAAAAGATTCTATGACAGTCCGAGATCGTTTATTTAATTGGAAATATACAGCCTTATCACAAGGCATAGTGAATATTAGAAAATACATGGTAGATTTAGCTATAGAACAGGATAAACAAGGAAAGCCTGAACTGCTATGTGCTTTAAGAGATAATGCCAAGCAGGATATCGATGCGGAAATTTCTCAAAAAATTCTGCAGTATGAAAAGGAGAAGCAAAGAAATGATAGTATTACCAATAAACCAGAAGTAGTAGAAAGCAATGTAGAAAGCAATAAGGAAAAAATTAGTTTAATCAATAATTAAAATAGATAAATTTAATTAGATCATTCAGTAAACAAGGAAGGGTTGCTCAATCATCAAATTGAGTCAACCCTTTTTTGTTTGAAATTTCCATATTCCAAGCATTTCAATTTTAGATATTGTTTAAAATTGCGAATATTACGAATTACATTATTAACAATAAAATTAAGGGGAATAAAATGCCAGGTGAAAAAAATTTAAACCAGGATTCAAAACAAGAGCAAGAAGAACTTAGCGAAGAAATAGATCAACAATCTGAGAGAACTAAAAAAAAGCAAGGCTCAGGAATAAGACACCATCATTTTTTTAACAATACTAACAATAGTATAAATAATAATTCACATACTACTATGGAAGTAAAGAATTTTGAAGACCTTGATACGGCTCGTGGTAATTTTACACGATTATTCGAAAATGGACTGCTGAATATATTAAAGGGTACTTATAAACCTGAGCCAACTCTTTTTGATTTCCTCCAAAAAGCACATCAAGAACAAACCCGTGAAAATGTATTAAAAGCAACAGGCGCTGTTGCAAAACCGGTTATTGCAATTGCATTGGGTGTGGCTACCGCTATTTTTTATTTGAGCTCTGGCAAAAAGGGGGCTGATCATGTTTATAATCAGCTCAGTAGCCTTCTTCCCTTCTTAACATCTGAGAAATTTAAAATTTTTTTAGAAGGAATTATGATAACTGCGGGTTGTGGTGAGAATGCGGCTTTAGGTATTACTTTCTTTTATAAATTAATTAATGATTTTATCGGTTCGATATCGCAGGAAAAAGCTTTTCTTATTGGAAAACGTAATGCTTCTGTGAAAGATCAAGTGACCAGTCGAGGAAGGACAGCGCTTAATCTCAGTATGGGTGTTGCAGCCTCAACTGTGCCATTTATCGTTTCTTATGTGCCTGGTATGTCAGCAGCTACTTTAATCGCTAATTTTATTTCAGCGATTTCAAATGTTCCGGCTAATTATGTGGGTGTGGCTAGTTTACAGTTTGTTACTAAAACTGCCCAGAATATAATTGCGGATTATATTGAGTTGCAAATAGAGGCTTTTTTGCAGTTTCAACTTGATCATCAGAAAAACAGATTAGACGAGATATTTAAGAAGGTAAGTGCGGCAACTGCAACTGATCAAAAATTTCGCATACTGTTTGCAGAATTACTTAGACTGGCTCCGTCCGTTAAAAGAGAGAAAAAAAATGATGATGCAGAGTCCAAAAATGAAAAACCAGTAATGACGGATCCGGAAGAAAGTTTCAGGCGTAGATGGTTTAGAATCATGATTACTTTAATATCTGTAGTATCAACGGCCGGATATATTAAAGCTGCTTCTGAATCCGGCGAGCAGTTAAAAGCTATTGATCCTAACATTTCTAAAGGAGTTGTAACAACTCTTAATATTTTTGGCGGAGTATTTTCTTCACCTGCTTTTATAGGATTAAGTTATAGTTCAGGGAAAGGAATTGGAACCAAGCTGCGTTCAGGTAAAAAAGATCTTGTGGATGTAGTTGCGCCTAACCTGGCTAAGGTTAATAATATGGTAGCGCTTATAGGTGCTATTCCTACGGGAGCAACAAATGCATTGGCAAATTACGAGGGTTGCCGTAGTGATTGCTTTTCGGAAGAAATCAATCAAATAACTTCCACTACTATGGAAATCCTAGGCTTGGTTGGAGCG
>JBEPVU010000143.1:0-5681 GCA_041690855.1 Gammaproteobacteria bacterium
GAACACCCCCACCTTAATCCTCCCCCTGGAAGGGGGAGGAGATTAAAATACGCAACCTTAAAAGGCTTTGCCTCTGGCTAACCGGTTCAGGTTCAAAGCTTTACTTTTTCTTTAACAAAAAACAATAATACCGTTGCTATAGCTAAATACAACGGTAAAACGCCTAAAGCTAGCTTATAATCTTGCAAGGAAAAATAATGCACGCCATTAACGATTTTACCATTCCAGGTGAAATCTAATAATTTGCCGATGCCGGGTTCTGTAATGGCGTCTAATACGGCATCGCTGGTGTTAATCATGGCAATAACGGTAGCGGTTAAAGCCAGTTTATTAAGTTCTTTACCAATGGTGAAACTCAACATAAAGGCGCCTAAAGCGAAACCAAAGATAAATAGCAATACGCTTAAGCACCAGAGTGGCATCGTTTCCCAGTAAAGGACTAATAAAACTGAAATAAAGGCTGCTGCTGTGCTGTAAATCATCACATCACGCCGATTACCTAAACGATCGGATAAAGCGCCAATTAATGGACTGCCCAGGCCTAAACCAATAAAAATCAAAGAAAGCAGCGAAGCAGCTTGCGTTTTGCTTAAATGATAAGCTTGTTGTAAAAAGGGATTGCCCCATAGCCCGCCAAAGATGGCGATGGGCGAGAAAGCTAAACCGCTATATAACGTCAGCAGCCAGTTTTGTTTATTTTTTAAAACGTGCAGAATATCTTTAAAAGAGGCTTTTTCAGGGGCAGCAGTGGCGTCAACCGTTGTTTTATCTCTGACTAATAAAACGAATAATACCGCCAACAGTAAACCTGCTATACCACAGAGGGCTAAACTATACCGCCAGCCAAATTCAGTTACCAACCAGGACAATGGCGCTTCACCAAACACCGCACCGGCCATGGCCGCCGTAGCTAATAAACCGCCAACCAGCGCATATTGCCGTGGTGCAAACCAGACGGCCGCTACTTTCATATAGGCAACCGTTGCAAAAGCCACGCCAATACCCATTAAAGCGCGTGCAAGTTCAGCCATCAATAAATTGTGCGTTTGTGAAAATAAATATAAGCCGGCTGCACTCATAAAAATAGCAATACTGGATAGTAAGCGCGTACTGTATTTATCAAGCAATACGCCGACAAACAACTGCATAACCATATAAGAATAATAAAACGTCGCTGCAAGATTACCCAATCCCGCGCCGGTTAAATTAAATTCCTGCATTAATTGATCGGTGATAATGCCAGGATAAACCTGCAGGATATATTTATAAAATAAAAAGGCGGCGCAGAGAGAAATAACAACAATAGGATAAGTGGTGCCTAAGGTTTTAACGAAGGGAGATTCAGTTTTCATGATGACAATACCTGTTTTAAATTAAGCGGATAATGATGTGTGCCTGCTGGTTTGCCCTGTTCCAGCGTGCACGTGATAGTTATGGCCGCTGAAACAGGCGAGTAATGGAAATAATAATAGCAGTGCTGGCAGCCGCTTTGATAACGGAGGGAAGCATAAAAGAAGTGTGGCTGCAGTAATTCATAACAATTTGTAATGAGTAATTTTTTATTAATGGATTTAATAATAGCATATTAACTTAAATTATCAATGCTCCAACGTGCCGCTACTTTAACAATTAAATCGTCCTGCTGACCAGCCTGCAAGCGCTGTAAGCCTGCATAGGCAATCATGGCGGCATTATCGGTGCAGAATTCTGGCCGCGGATAGTAAACCTCTCCGCCGATGGTGGTAACAGTGGCTGCTAATTGGCGGCGTAGCCGTTGATTAGCGCCAACGCCGCCGGCGATTATTAAACGCTGCAAGCCCGTTTGCTGTAGGGCGCGCTGGCATTTAATGACTAAAGTATCTACTACAGCCTCTTGAAAGGCATAGGCGATATCGGCATAAGTTTGTGTATCGGAGGGATGGTTTTTCAGGGTAGTTAATGCGAAGGTTTTTAAACCGCTGAAACTAAAATCCAGCCCTGGCCTATTGGTCATGGGTTTAGGAAAGTTAAATCGCCCGGGTGTACCTTGCTCTGCCAGTTTTGCCAGGGCAGCGCCGCCCGGATAACCTAAACCTAATAATTTAGCTGTTTTATCAAATGCCTCACCCGCGGCATCATCCAGGCTTTCGCCGAGAATTTTATATTCACCTATACCAGTTGCGGCAATGAGCATCGTATGGCCGCCAGAAACCAATAATATCAAAAAAGGAAAAGCGGGTTTAGTGTCTTCCAGCATACAAGCGAGTAAATGGCCTTCCAAATGGTGAACGCCAAGCGCGGGAATGTTCAGCGCCCAGGCGAGGCTGCGCCCGATAGCGGCGCCGACCAGTAGAGCGCCGCCTAGGCCTGGGCCGGCTGTATAAGCCAGACCATGAATGGCTTCTTTCGTTAAGCCAGCTTCCTGGATGACCTGTTGAATTAAAGGCAAGGTTTTACGGATATGATCGCGGGAAGCCAGTTCAGGCACTACACCGCCATAGCGATTATGCAATTCAATCTGGCTATAAATTTTATGTGCAAGCAACCCTCGCTCACTATCATAAATAGCCGCGCTGCTGTCATCACAGGAGGTTTCAATGCCTAAAACACGCATAGACGTAATTTTTGTCTTTTGATTTTAGATTTCTTCAACAGGGTGCAATGCTTTAATTTTGGAAACAGGTAATCCTGTTACTTGTTCAATTTTTGTAATAGATAGCCCCTCAAGCACCAGTTTTTTAGCAGTCGCTAATAATGCTTCCTGCATTCCTTCTAATTTTCCTTTTTGCATCCCTTTTTCAAAACCTTGTTTCTCAAATAATTGTGCTAATGTCATCGCTTCACCTCGCAATTCTGGTAATAAATATTCTTTGGCTTTTTCTATAAAGAGCTGCTGATTATTCGTTTCTATGCCGTCTATTAAATATTGTAACACATTTTTACCCAATGCAATTCCTTGGTGCTGCTCAATTTCCGATAACCAGGGGAACACTATTTGATAAGCCGTGGCCAACTCTTGGATATAGCGAAATTTCAGTACGAATTGCATTAATCCTGACCAGAGTTGCTTTCGTAATACTGCATTATCCAGCCGTTGCACATCAATTAATGGATAGGGCTTTAACCATACTTCACGGGCGCTTGCTTGTTGCTCACCGAATAGCTCAAAAAAATCCAGTGGCGCATCCCAGGGGTTTTCACCGGTATAAACCACGATGGGATAAACCAGTGGCAAGGGCTGATCAGAATAGCGCTTTTCGTGTAATTCCATAATCCGTACTGTATAAACCAGGAGCCGAAAGGCCATTATTTTATCCACTTCACTTTGATGTTCACACAGCACATATAAATAGGCGGGCGCTTGCCCTAATCGCACTTGATAAACCACATCGGCGGCGTGGCTTTTATAGGCTTCATCAATAAACGTTTCTTTTTGCAATTCTAACGTGCTGAAGTCTATTTTCTCTAACAGCTCTGCTGGCAGATGCGTTTTAAAAAACTCAGAGGCCACTTGCCTATTTGCCATGGATTGCTTAAAGAATTTATCATGCGGTTGATGAATGAAGCGAGACATCGGAGTATCCAGTGATTATTCTTAATCGCATTATCTCATAATGTATATTGATTACAATATTAAATTTAAATTTAAAAATGCATTAATTCAGCGATTTCTGCTTTGACAACTCGCATCGTATAAGATTTAAGCAGGAACCACTGAGTAAAATACAAATATTTTGCATTTGTATAAAATAATGATTAAAATATCGCGCTTTAGGCTTAAGCTCGATTAATTTTATAAAGAGGAACATAACTTCATGCCAAGTATCCGCGTTAAAGATAACGAACCTGTTGAAATCGCTATGCGCCGTTTTAAGCGCGCCTGTGAAAAAGCGGGTATTCTCACCGAAATGCGGCGGAGAGAGTACTATGAAAAGCCTACTGAAGCGCGTAAACGCCGGATGGCGGCAGCGGTTAAACGTCATTTCAAGCGTTTGTTCCGCGAAAATCCTATGCTGATGCGCTCTAATGCAAATGGCGCTGTTAAACGTACCAGCAGCAGTAGCCGTACTGAAAGAACCAGCAATAGCAGTAGCAGCAATTACTCATCAAGGTCATAACATGCTCAAACAGCGCATCGACGATGATATGAAAGCAGCGATGAAGGCGCAGGATGCGCCTAAACGTAATGCTATTCAGTTAATTCGGGCGGCGATTAAGCAGCGCGAAGTGGATGAACGCATAGAAATGACGGATGACAAAGTATTGGAAGTGCTGAATAAAGCGGCTAAACAGCGCCGCGATTCCATCAGCCAATATCAAACGGCAGGCCGCCAGGACCTAGTCGATCAAGAAGTGTACGAATTAAATATTATTCAATCGTATTTGCCCGCCCAACTGGGCGATGCTGAAATAGAAGCGTTCATTAAAGCGGCTATTACAGCAACAGGCGCTGCTTCCGCCAAAGAGATGGGCAAAGTAATGGCAGAATTAAAACCAAAATTGCAAGGTAGAGCAGACATTGCAGTTGTAAGTGCAAAGGTCAAAGCGCAGTTAGGCGGATGAAGCAAATCCCCCAGTCTTTTATTAATGATCTCTTAGCGCGTTGTGATTTAATTGAATTAATCAATAATCGGGTTGTTTTGCGCAAAAAAGGCAATAATTATACGGCCTGCTGTCCTTTCCATGATGAAAAAACCCCTTCTTTTATCGTCAATGCCACTAAGCAGCTTTACCATTGTTTTGGCTGCGGCGTAGGCGGCAACGCGATTAGTTTTTTAATGGACTATGATCATTTAACGTTTGTAGAAGCCATCGAAACCTTAGCTGCCCAATTTGGCTTAACGGTTCCGCGTGAAGCAGGCGCGCCAATAGCCGCCAGGCCGGATGCTGATCTCTATTACATCATGACGCAGGCCAGCCGTTATTATCAACGGCAATTACGCGATCAATTCGTTGCCATTGATTATTTAAAACAACGCGGATTATCAGGCCAGATTGCAAAAGAATTTGGCATCGGTTATGCCCTGCCAGGTTGGGACGATTTAATAAAAGCTTTCCAAAAACCAGAAATACTGCCGCAATTACTCAGTGTCGGGCTGGTGATAAAAAAAGAACAGAAATTTTATGATCGTTTCCGCGATCGCATTATGTTCCCTATCCGAGACAGACGCGGCCGCGTTATTGGTTTTGGCGGCCGTATTATTGAAAAAGGTGAGCCAAAATATTTAAACTCGCCTGAAACGCCTATTTTTCATAAAGGCAGGGAATTATACGGTCTCTATGAAGCCTATCAGGTTTTGCGCGATTTACCGCGTTTAGTGGTGGTTGAAGGTTATATGGATGTGGTGGCGTTAGCGCAACATGGCATCCGCTATGCGGTAGCTACCCTGGGAACAGCGATTACCACGGAACATATTAGAGCGTTATTTAGAGCAACCTCTGAGGTTATTTTTTGTTTTGATGGCGATAATGCCGGCAAAGCGGCCGCCTGGCGCGCATTGGAAGTAACGTTGCCATTATTGCAGGATGGCATACAAGTGCGTTTTTTATTATTACCCGATAAAGAAGACCCTGATAGTTTAGTGCGGCAGGAAGGTGCGGAAACTTTTGAACAACGTATTCAAAAAGCCTTACCATTAGCCGATTTTTTATTTAATCATTTAGTCAAACAAGCTGATTTAAGCAGCTTAGAAGGCAAAGCG
>JBEPVU010000144.1:0-5673 GCA_041690855.1 Gammaproteobacteria bacterium
CCTCTATTGTGAAAAATAAGTAAAATTAGGCTTTTTCTTTATCTTTTTTATTAATAACCGCGTCCGCAACACTGGCAGGCGCTTCTGAATATTTTGCAAATTCCATCGTATAGGTTGCGCGGCCCTGGGTAGCTGAACGCAAATCCGTGGCATAACCAAACATTTCGGACAATGGCACTTCTGCACGCACCACCTTACCGGCAACCGTATCATCCATTCCCTGTAAAATACCACGACGGCGGTTTAAATCACCCATGACATCGCCCATGTAATCTTCAGGCGTTAACACTTCAACTTTCATGATAGGTTCAAGCAGTACAGGACTTGCTTTGCGAGCACCTTCTTTAAAGCCCATTGAGCCGGCTATTTTAAACGCCATTTCGTTAGAGTCAACCTCATGATAAGAACCATCAAAAATACTTACTTTGACGTCAACCACTGGGAACCCAGCAATAACGCCATTTTCCATCTGTTCCTTAACACCTTTATCCACCGCAGGAATATATTCACGCGGCACCACACCACCTACAATCTCGTTCACAAATTCATAACCTGCGCCGGCTTCACGAGGTTCAATACGCAACCATACATGACCATATTGACCGCGGCCACCACTCTGGCGCACGAATTTGCCTTCCTGTTCAACACTTTTACGGATAGTTTCACGATAAGCCACCTGCGGCTTACCAACATTAGCTTCTACGCTAAACTCGCGTCTCATCCGGTCTACAATAATTTCAAGGTGTAATTCACCCATACCGGAAATAATGGTCTGGCCAGACTCCTGGTCTACATGCACACGGAAAGAAGGATCTTCCTGCGCCAGCTTACCCAATGCAATCGACATTTTTTCCTGGTCGGCCTTGGTTTTAGGTTCCACAGCAACTGAAATCACAGGCTCAGGGAATTCCATCCGTTCCAGCGTAATAACTTGATCGATGTCGCATAAGGTGTCGCCGGTCGTGGCTGTTTTCAAGCCAATAGCCGCCGCAATATCACCGGCGCGTACTTCTTTGATTTCTTCACGGCTATTGGCATGCATCTGCACAATACGACCAATACGTTCTTTTCTATCTTTCACCGGATTATAAAGCGTATCACCACTATTCAAAACGCCTGAATAAACGCGGAAATACACTAATGAACCTACAAAAGGATCGGTAGCCACTTTAAAGGCCAGCGCTGAGAAAGGTTCATCATCTCTCGGATGACGTTCAGCAATACTACCTGCTTTGTCATCTAAAATACCTTTTATCGCAGGGATATCATTGGGCGCCGGTAAATATTCAATAACCGCATCCAGCATCGCCTGCACGCCCTTGTTTTTGAAAGCTGAACCGCAGAGTACCGGCACAATTTCATTGCGTATAGTGCGCGCCCGTAATCCCTGCTTAATTTCTTCTTTGGTTAACTCACCGCCTTCCAGGTATTTATTCATCAATTCTTCAGACGCTTCTGCAGCCGCTTCTATCATTTGTTCGCGCAAGGTTTTGCAGACTTCCAGCAAATCAGCTGGAATATCACGGTATTCAAAACGCATGCCCTGGCTGGAGTCGTCCCAGTAAATAGCTTTAAACTCCACTAAATCCACAACGCCTTCAAATTTATCTTCCGCACCAATCGCCATTTGAATAGAAATGGGATTAGCACCCAATTGCTTCTTGACCTGCTGAATAACTTTTAAAAAGTCAGCGCCTGCACGATCCATCTTATTCACAAAAATAATTCTGGGTACGCCGTATTTATTAGCCTGGCGCCATACCGTTTCAGACTGCGGCTGTACACCGCTCACGCCGCAAAGCACTACACAAGCGCCATCGAGTACGCGCAAAGAACGTTCCACTTCAATCGTAAAGTCTACGTGGCCAGGGGTATCAATAATGTTAATACGATGTTGCGGAAACTGTTTAGCCATACCACTCCAGTAGCATTTGGTGGCCGCTGAAGTAATCGTAATACCGCGTTCCTGTTCCTGTTCCATCCAGTCCATAACAGCATTACCATCATGCACTTCACCTATTTTGTGCGAAACACCTGTGTAAAATAAAACACGCTCGGTAGTCGTGGTTTTACCCGCGTCGATATGGGCAATAATGCCAATGTTTCGGTATTGTTCTAAGGGAGTTTCACGGGCCACAATTATTAACCTCTTATATAATCTCTATTTAGTTCCAATTAGTTCCAACGGAAATGCGCAAAAGCCTGGTTTGCTTTAGCCATACGGTGCGTATCTTCACGTTTTTTTACCGCCGAGCCTTTGCCTTCTAAAGCATCCGCAATTTCAGCCGCTAAACGTAAAATCATGGTTTTTTCACCGCGGCCTATTGCCGCATCAATTAACCAGCGCATAGCCAGGGCGGTACGTCTGGAGGGACGGACTTCTACCGGAATCTGGTAAGTAGAACCTCCTACACGTCTTGAACGCACTTCAACAGCAGGACGAACATTGTCCAACGCTTTATCAAATAAATCGACCAGATGGGACTTGCCAGCTTTTGCGCCAGTACTACCAGCGGTTTCGCCAGTATCCTCATCACCTTCTGCTTTCTTATGGCCGCCTTTATTAAGACGTTCAATGACTTTATCTAATGCGCCATAAACGATCTTTTCGGCAATCGATTTTTTACCGCTAGTCATAACGGAGTTAATAAATTTAGCGACTAACTCACTACCAAATTTTGGATCGGGCAATATTTCTCGCTTCGCGATTTCTCTTCTTCTAGGCATTGCAGTTTATTTCCTGAAAAATTTTAAGACTATTTATCTTTTGGACGTTTAGCACCATATTTCGAACGGCCTTTACGACGTGCATTAACACCGGCGGTATCCAATGCACCACGCACGGTATGATAACGTACACCTGGCAAATCTTTAACACGACCGCCACGGATCAGCACAACCGAATGTTCTTGTAAGTTATGGCCTTCACCACCAATATAGGTGGTGACTTCCATACCATTGGTCAAGCGCACACGCGCTACTTTACGCAAAGCAGAGTTAGGTTTCTTTGGCGTGGTAGTATACACACGCGTACAAACACCACGCTTCTGCGGACATCCTCTCAACGCAAGCGCAGAGGATTTTGCTTTTCTTCGAATACGGCCTTTGCGTACTAATTGATTAATCGTTGGCATTTCATCTACCTAAATATTTAAAACTATTACTTTCTTTCAGTGGAAAGGGGCTGGATTCTAAATTAGGGCTGAATAACAGTCAAGCAATGATTTAGAATTCTTTATGCTTTTTTTAATCTCTTCCCCCTTGAAGGGGGAAGGAATAATACGCATTTTAATCTCTTTTAAATGATTAAACGTCCCCTTCCGCTCTTTGTTCTTTATTTTCTGTTCCTGCTGATAACGCTTCACTGAGCGCCTGTTCCACATCGCTCGCTGTTATGGCTGGTGCAGCGGGTTTATTTTTAGCCAGCAGGGCGGCACGACGCTGACGGCGGCGTTCTGCGTGATAAGCAAAACCCGTACCAGCCGGAATTAAACGGCCTACGATAACGTTTTCTTTCAAGCCACGTAATTCATCATGTTTACCAATGACGGCAGCTTCCGTCAACACGCGAGTGGTCTCCTGGAAGGAAGCGGCTGAAATGAAAGAATCCGTTGCCAGCGAAGCTTTGGTAATACCTAATAAAACAGGTTCAAAGCGCGCGGGTAATTTATTTTCAGCTAATATACGCTGATTTTCATCTTTCAAGCGCCCTTCTTCCACCTGCTCACCTTTTAAGAAGCGGGTATCGCCGGCATCTAAGATATTAGTTTTACGCAACATCTGGCGCACAATCGTTTCAATGTGCTTATCGTTAATCTTCACACCTTGTAAACGATACACTTCCTGTACTTCATTAACAATATAATTAGCCAGTGCGCCAACGCCTAATAAGCGTAAGATATCATGCGGATTAACAGGGCCATCGGCAACCACTTCACCGCGTTCCACATGTTCGCCTTCAAAAACTACTACATGGCGCCATTTTGGAATTAAGGCTTCAAAAGTATCACCTTCATTAGCTGTGATAATTAAACGGCGTTTACCTTTGGTTTCTTTACCAAAGCTGACAATGCCTGAAATTTCAGCCAGAATCGCTGGTTCTTTAGGTTTGCGCGCTTCAAATAAATCGGCAACGCGTGGCAAACCACCGGTAATATCACGTGTTTTAGAAGCTTCCTGCGGAATACGCGCAATAACATCACCTACGCCCACTTGCGAACCATCTTCAATACTGACAATCGCATTAGTTGGCAGGAAATAATGCGCAGGTACAGAAGTACCTGGCAAGAATAAATCATTGCCCTCTTTATCGGCCAGGCGCAACATAGGCCGCAATTCTTTACCGCCAGGACCGCGTTGTTTGGTATCCGTAACCACAATGCTGGTCAAGCCGGTTAATTCATCGGTCTGGCGATTCATGGTAACGCCATCCACCATGTCAATAAATTTCAACAACCCGGCGACTTCCGTCACGATAGGATGCGTATGCGGATCCCAGTTTGCGACTAATTGGCCTGGTTCTACTTCAGCGCCATCTCCTAATTTAACGACAGCGCCGTAAGGCACTTTATAACGTTCACGTTCACGGCCATGCGCATCCAGAATATTGATTTCACCGGAACGCGACACCGCAACATAATGTCCACTGGCATGTTGCACTAATTTAATATTGTGCAAGCGAATACGGCCTTTCGATTTAACCTGTACGCTGCTGACAGCAGTGGTCTGTGAAGCGGCGCCACCAATATGGAAGGTACGCATGGTTAACTGAGTACCTGGCTCACCAATCGATTGGGCGGCAATAACACCCACCGCTTCGCCAATATTCACTAAATGTCCGCGCGCCAGATCACGGCCATAACAAGCCGCGCAAATACCAAAACGGGCTTCACAGCTAATCGCTGTACGCACTTTAATTTGATCAACACTGTGTTGATCTAACACATCAACCCAATGCTCATCCAGCAATGTACCCCGCGCAACTACAATATCATCACTGCCAGGCAGGCTGACGTCTTCCGCTACTACACGGCCTAATACACGATCACGCAACGGCACCACAATGTCGCCGCCTTCAATATGTGGCGCGATCAAAATGCCATTCATCGTGCCGCAATCTTCTTCAGCAACCACAACGTCTTGCGCAACATCCACTAAACGGCGGGTCAAATAACCAGAGTTAGCGGTTTTCAACGCGGTATCGGCCAACCCTTTACGCGCACCGTGCGTCGAATCAAAATACTGCAATACGTTTAAGCCTTCGCGGAAGTTCGCGGTAATCGGCGTCTCGATAATAGAACCGTCCGGACGCGCCATCAAACCACGCATACCCGCTAACTGACGAATCTGTGCCGCGGAACCACGCGCACCGGAATCCGCCATCATAAAGACAGGATTAAAAGATTCCTGTCGTACTTCTTTACCGCTTGAATCGATCACTAATTCGGTAGCAATTTGTTCCATCATCGCTTTAGCAACCTGATCATTCGTGCGTGACCAGATATCAATCACTTTATTATAACGCTCACCTTGCGTTACCAGACCAGAAGCATATTGCGCTTCAATTTCTTTCACTTCCGCTTCTGCCTGGCCAATAATTTTCGCCTTGCTTTCTGGAATAATTAAATCATTAATACCAATCGAAATACCGGCGCGCGTGGCGTAATAAAAACC
>JBEPVU010000145.1:0-5648 GCA_041690855.1 Gammaproteobacteria bacterium
TTATACCAGCGCGTAAAATCAGGATACTCGCGGAGTGGATATTTAAGTAGTGGCCGCCGGAATAATCTTACATTAATCATAAAATCAGCCGCGCGGCTTACTTGCTTACCCAGCTTGTGAAAGAACCGTGTGCGTTGCAATAAACTGATAATCCAGGAAGGATTTATTTTTTCCTGCGCCGTATATTCTGCTTTGAATTTTTCCGCCCACGTTAATAAAGGACGGAAGAGTAATTGATCGTAACAAAAAATAATAATTAACATGGCAATGATCGCGTAACCCACCGCGTGAATATTCGCTTGCGTAATCGCTAAACTCAGATAAGAACCAATGCCCGGTAAACTGATGTGCTGGTTAGAGACTGAAATAGCTTCCGAAGCCACAATAAAAAGCCAACTGCCCGACATGGATAACATCATATTCCACACTAACCCTGGCATGGCAAACGGTGCTTCAATGCGCCAGAAACGCTGCCAGGCCGACAAGTGAAACATATCGGCCGCTTCTTTTAATTCCTGCGGTACGGTGCATAAACTTTGATAAAAACTCAGTGTCATGTTCCACACTTGCGCCGTAAACACCGTAAAAACCGCCGCACACTCAGGGCCTAACCGGCTGCCGGGAAATAGCGCGATAAATCCCGTAATCGTAATCGATAACATGGGCAATACAGGCACTGATTGTAAAATATCGATGCAGGGAATAATGAGTCGCGCCGCTTGTTTACTTTTGGCTGCCCAGGTAGCAAAGATAAACGTAAATAGTAGCGAAAAAAACATGGCCACTAGTAGCCGCAATACGGTAAACAAGCCATAAATCGGCAGTTCGCGTGGATTTAATGAAATAGGTAAAGCCTGGCCGATTTGATAAGGCGCACTCATCTGTTTAGCGCCCCAGGCGAGCAAAGCCAATAGGCTGAATATTAAAATCAACGCCACAAAATCCCAACGATTGGGCAAAATGCGGCTTGAATTTTTATAGGCGAAATAACGATAAAAATTTTGCATAAGCAATGACGATACTGATTAAAATAGGGTTTATATGTACCATAACGCTTAGTAAAAAGTAACCTGAAGATGACGCAGAAAAAATAAAAAAATTCGTAATGACTATAGACTGCAAATAGGTTGAACGAAAGGTGGTTTCTGGGCAGGATCCAGCGTGAAAATATCGTCTTCAGAATAGAGCGTGCCGTTAGTATTGTCGCAGAAAATCCGATTGTAGAAGGGTGAGTAGAGATCCAGATTATTAATAATGGCCGCAGTAGTGGTAGTAGCGCTGGCGGCATTATTGTCTGTGTTGATTGCTATACCGTTGAAGGTGAAAATGCCATGAGCGTTATTGGTTAATGAAATGTACTGCAGTGCTTGATTATCTGTAAATCCGTTAATACTACCGTCTATAGTGCCGCCGTTTGAACCGCCGAGCACTAAGCTAAGCCCATGGACTTGCGCATTGATGCCATTTGCGCCAATCAAGGTAATTGCCGTACCGTTAATTAAGCCCGTAATGTATTGAGTGAAAACACTAACGGAACCTGTCGCATCAACATCAATAGCGCCGAAATCAGTCGTGCCGCTGCCATTAGCCTGCGTGAAAGAAATGACCTTAAAGGCATCGTCCTCTGTCACATTGCGTGCGTTAGTAATGGACACAGCACCCAAGCGTTGAAAAATACTACCTGCCGCGCCAACGAAGGTAATATCGCCGTTTGTTGCATTTAAGGTTAAATCGTGTGAACCGGATAGTGTGCTGCCAAAGGTTAAGTTACCGGTGTTACTCATCAGTGTATTAGTGGCGCCCAGGGTAACTGCATTGTTATAAGTCTGATTACCCGTGGTAGTGATAGCGCCGCCGTTTAAATGTGTTGTGCCTGCACTACCCGTAGCAATGCTGGTTAAAGGCGTTGAGTCGCCGATAGCGCCAGTGAAGGTGACATCAAAGAGGGAGCTGACAGCGGCGGAAGATAAAGTACCCGCGCCGTTTAAAGTATTAAAGCTAAGGTTATTACTGGTGGTCAGGCTTAATGTGCTGCCGCTGCCTAAAGTGCCTGCACCACTGAAGCTGATTGCATTAGCGCCGCCGATGGTGGGTGTGCCGCTGACGGTAAAGGTATTGTCGAGCGCTACGCTGGCATTGGAGCGCAGCGTACCGCCGTTTAAGGCTAAGGCGCCGGTGCCTAAGGCCGTGTCATTACCGAGTTCTAAGGTGCCACTGGTTAACGTAGTGCCGCCGTTATAGGTGTTGGCCGTATTTAAGATAACCGTACCGCTGCTGGTGTTGGCGGTGAGGCCGCTGTTGCCGCTTAAAGCGCCGTTGAACGTTGTGGTATGCGAGTTAGTAATTGTGAGTGCGCCATTCAAGCTGCCGGTGCCGGAGAGTGTCATATCAGCCGTGCCGCTGAGTGTGACAGCACCGCCTACAACAAAGTGATTGGCTAACGTAGAGTCCACGCCCGCACGGAAATTACCGCCGTTTAACGTCAGTGTATTTGTGCCTAAAGCGTTATTGTCCTCAACGGTTAAAGTGCCGCTGGTCAAGGTAGTGCCACCGCTATAGGTGTTGGCGCTGTTTAAGAGCAATTCGCCGGTGGTAGTATCGGCTGTGAGGCCGCCGGTTCCGTCTAAAGTGCCATTGAAAGTTGTAGTGCCGGTGTTGTTAATGGTCAGGGTATGGTTGAGCATACCACCGCCGAAGATCAGATCGTGTAAACCACCGATAGAGGCCGCGCCGCCCACCGTAAAGGCGTTGCCTAACAGAGTTGCGCCGCTGGCGCTGGCGGTCAAAGTGCCGCCATTTAAGAACAGGGTGCCGGTGCCTAACGCATCATTCGCGGCAACGGTTAAAGTGCCGCTGTTTAGGGTAGTGTCGCCGCTATAAGTGTTGGTGGTGTTTAAAGTGGTTGTGCCAGCATTTTGAGTCAAGCTGCCGCCATTACCGCTAACCACATCATTGAAAGTCGTGGTGCCTGCGCTGCTAAAGGCCAGATTATGGTTGCTAAGCGCCACGGTGCTGTTAAAACTTAAGTTACCGCTGCTGCTGGTTAAAGTATTATCAGCGCCGAGCGTGACAGCGCTGTTATAGGTTTGATCGCCCGTGGTGGTAATGCCTGCGCCATTTAAGGCCAGGGCGCCGGTTTCAGCCAGGCTTTGCAGTGTACTGACGGTGTTGCCGGCGAGGGTAATAGCGCCGCTTGCAGCGTTTAAGGTCAAATCATGTGCGCCGGTTAAGGTATCGTTAAACGTGATATTGCCGGTCTGTGTCGTTAATTGCATGTTATTGCCTAAGGTGGTAGCGCCATTATAGAGCTGGTCACCAGAGGTGGTAATGGTATGCAGGAGGCTTAATGTACTGCCGAGGGTAATCAGGCCGTTTGCTGTTAAAGAGGCGAGTGCAGCGCTGTTACCGACCGCCTCGGCCAGGGTGAGGGAGGCCGCATTTAATACCAGGGCTTTAGCGCCATTAATCGTGTTATTAAAGTCTAAGATGCCATTGGTGGTAAAAGTATTGTCGGCGCCGAGGGTAATAGCGCCGGTATAGTTTTGATTGCCCGTGGTTGTGACACTGCTGCCGTTGAGGGTGATAGCCCCGGTTTCACTCAAGGAAGCTAATGCATTACCAGCGCTATTACCAACGGCATCGCCGAAGGTGATATGGTTCGCGCTGAGGATTAAGGCGTAGGGGCCGTTCAGGGTATTACTGAAGTTTAAATTGCCGCTGTTGCTAGTGATGTTATTGTTATAAGCGAGGGTGACAGGGCCGGTATAAGTTTGGTTGCCTGAAGTAATAATGTTGTTATCCGTTGCTCCGCCCAGGGTGCCGATTGAGCTGTTAAATGTGAGGGAATTGCCAGTGGCGGCCAGGGAAGCGAGCGGTGTGCCCAGGCCAGTACCGCGCAGGCTGATATTACCTGTGCTGGCATTTAAGGTTAAGGCAAAAGCGCCATCGAGTGTGTTGTCAAAGGTTAAGTTGCCCGTATTACTCGTTAAAGTAGCGTCGGTGTCTAAGAAGACCGTATTTTGGTAAGTCTGGTTACCGGTCGTGGTAACAGCGCTGCCATTCAGGTGCGTAATCCCGGCGCTGCCTATGGAAATACTATTCAAAGGCGTTGAGCCGCCAACGATGCCGTTAAAGGTTAATCTGAACAAAGCGCTGACGGGGGAAGCGGACAAAGTACCCGCGCCGTTTAAAATATTAAAGCTAAGATTATTACTGGTGGTCAGGCTTAATGTGCTGCCGCTGCCTAAAGTGCCTGCGCCACTGAAGCTGATTGCATTAGCGCCGCCGATGGTGGGTGTGCCGCTGACGGTAAAGGTATTGTCGAGCGCTACGCTGGCATTGGAGCGCAGCGTACCGCCGTTTAAGGCTAAGGCGCCGGTGCCTAAGGCCGTGTCATTACCGAGTTCTAAGGTGCCACTGGTTAACGTAGTGCCGCCGTTATAGGTGTTGGCCGTATTTAAGATAACCGTACCGCTGCTGGTGTTGGCGGTGAGGCCGCTGTTGCCGCTTAAAGCGCCGTTGAACGTTGTGGTATGCGAGTTAGTAATTGTGAGTGCGCCATTCAAGCTGCCGGTGCCGGAGAGTGTCATATCAGCCGTGCCGCTGAGTGTGACAGCACCGCCTACAACAAAGTGATTGGCTAACGTAGAGTCCACGCCCGCACGGAAATTACCGCCGTTTAACGTCAGTGTATTTGTGCCTAAAGCGTTATTGTCCTCAACGGTTAAAGTGCCGCTGGTCAAGGTAGTGCCACCGCTATAGGTGTTGGCGCTGTTTAAGAGCAATTCGCCGGTGGTAGTATCGGCTGTGAGGCCGCCGGTTCCGTCTAAAGTGCCATTGAAAGTTGTAGTGCCGGTGTTGTTAATGGTCAGGGTATGGTTGAGCATACCACCGCCGAAGATCAGATCGTGTAAACCACCGATAGAGGCCGCGCCGCCCACCGTAAAGGCGTTGCCTAACAGAGTTGCGCCGCTGGCGCTGGCGGTCAAAGTGCCGCCATTTAAGAACAGGGTGCCGGTGCCTAACGCATCATTCGCGGCAACGGTTAAAGTGCCGCTGTTTAGGGTAGTGTCGCCGCTATAAGTGTTGGTGGTGTTTAAAGTGGTTGTGCCAGCATTTTGAGTCAAGCTGCCGCCATTACCGCTAACCACATCATTGAAAGTAGTAGAGCCTGCGCTGCTGAAGGCCAGGTTATGACTGGTAAGCGCCACGGTGCTGTCAAAGCTTAAATTGCCGCTATTGCTGGTCACAGTGGCATCGGTATTGACTGTTACTGCACTGTTATAAGACTGGTTATCGGACGTTGTAATGCTGGCATTATTATTGATATTGGTATGACCGCCGCTACTAAAATTAATACTGTGCAAGGGGAAAAGATTACCGATATTGCCGCTCAGTGAACGGACAGCGCCGACAGACGTAATATCGCCAACGCCACTGGAAGCACCGTTTAAATTACCACTGAAAGTAATATCGCCTGTGTTAGTAAGGTCGAGGCTGCTGCCGCTATTAAAGGTGCCGGCATTATTAAAGTTAATCGCATTAGAACCGCCAATAGTGGCTGCGCCACCCACAATAAAGGGGTTCGATAAAGTAATCGTAGCGCTGGATTGCAAGGTGCCGCCATTCAAATTCAAGGTACCTGTAGT
>JBEPVU010000146.1:0-5639 GCA_041690855.1 Gammaproteobacteria bacterium
CGTTTAGGCTTTTCTTTTGACTGGCAGCGTGAAATTACTACCTCTAAACCTGATTATTATCGCTGGGAACAGTGGCTTTTTACTAAATTATTTGAAAAAGGCCTGGCCTATAAAAAAGAGGCAATGGTTAACTGGGACCCTGTTGATCAGACTATTCTCGCCAATGAACAAGTAATTAATGGACGTGGCTGGCGTTCCGATGCTTTAGTCGAACGGCGTGAAATTTCCCAATGGTTTTTAAAAATTACGCAGTATGCCGAAGAACTTTTAAAAGATTTAGATCAACTGACTGGCTGGCCTGACGAAGTGCGCACCATGCAACGCAATTGGATTGGCCGCTCTGAAGGCGCAACCGTGCTGTTTGAAGTAACGGATCAATCACAAACATTAGAAGTTTTTACCACTCGTCCTGATACATTAATGGGCGTTACTTATCTCGCTATTGCGCCGCAACATCCTTTAGCAGAAAAAGCCGCTGAAAATAATCTTCTACTACAAAAATTTATTGCCGAGTGCCGTAATATTCCAACAGCGGAAGCCACGATTGCGACGCTAGAAAAACAAGGCTGCGATACTGGCCTTACCGTTAAGCACCCCATTACAGGCCATCCATTACCGATCTGGATCGCTAATTTTGTGGTGATGGACTATGGCACTGGCGCTGTTATGGCCGTACCGGCGCATGATGAGCGTGATTTTGAATTTGCACAAAAATATGGTTTAGCGGTACGCCAAGTGATTCAACCTGCGGATCAAACTGAACATGATTTCACTCAAGCGGCTTTTACAGCAGCAGGCAACTTAATTAATTCCGGCGAATTTAATGGACTCTCTTCACCTGCCGCCTGCACAGCTATTACGAATTATTTAATTAAACTGCAAAAAGGCAATAAAAAAATTAATTACCGCTTACGCGACTGGAGCGTTTCGCGACAGCGTTATTGGGGTACGCCTGTTCCTATTATCAATTGCACGCACTGCGGCGCGGTTGCAGTGCCTGAACAGCAACTGCCGGTTATTTTACCTGAAGAAGTCGTATTCACTGGCGCTGCTTCGCCCTTAAAAAATAGGCCGGAATTCTATGAAACTTCATGTCCGAAATGCCAGGGCAAAGCACGGCGTGAAACCGATACTTTTGATACTTTTATTCAATCTTCCTGGTATTACGCCCGTTACACCTGTAACAATCAGGATAAGGCAATGTTAGATGAACGCGCGCGTTATTGGCTGCCGGTGGATCAATATATCGGCGGTATTGAACACGCCGTCATGCATTTATTATACGCCCGCTTTTTCCATAAATTATTGCGTGATATGGGATTGGTTAATTCTGATGAACCCTTCACCCGTTTATTAACGCAAGGTATGGTATTAAAAGACGGCGCTAAAATGTCTAAATCAAAAGGCAATACCGTTGATCCCAATGCCTTAATCGAAAAATATGGCGCCGATACGGTGCGTTTGTTTGTGATATTCGCGGCGCCGCCTGAACAATCGCTGGAATGGTCGGACAGCGGCGTAGAAGGCGCTTACCGCTTTTTAAAACGTTTGTGGAATTTTGGTTATCAGCAGCAGGGAATCGCTTTACATAACGCGGCTAAAAACTTTGATGGCATAACCTTAAAGCCTGAATATGCCAATATTCGCCGGCAAATACATGAAATTCTGCAGCAGGCTAACTACGACTACGAACGGCAACAATTTAATACCATCGTTTCCGGCAGTATGAAAATGCTCAATCTTTTGCAGGAATTAGCCAATCAACAACCTCATACCACAGCGCAGGATTTAACTAACCTGCAACTGATTTTACACGAAGGTTTTAGTATTTTATTACAGATACTAGCCCCCATAACGCCACATATTACGCACACACTCTGGCAACAGTGGCATTTTTCAGGGCTAGTCATTAACGCAACACTCCCTAAACCTGCGGCCGATGCTTTAAAAAATGATAAAGTTGAATTAGTAGTGCAGATTAACGGCAAACTGCGCGGAAAAATTATAATAGATGCCGATGCAAATGAAGAAACCATTAAAACAACTGCATTAGCCGATGCTCAAATTCAACGCCATCTTGTTGATCAAACACCGAAAAAAGTGATTGTAGTTCCTAAGAAATTAGTTAATATTGTCGTTTAATACCAAGGATTTTTTTATGCTTAATTTTTTTAAATTATCATTTTCTTTTTTACTGCTGCTTGCGGTAACTGGCTGTGGTTTTCACTTGCGTGGCCATCAACCTTTGCCGGAAGAATTAAAAGTTTTGCATTTGCAAACCAATTCACCTTATAGCGATTTTACTAAACAACTCAAATCCTTCTTAACTTCCGCTAAGGTAGTATTAGTTGATACGTCTCAGGCAGCACCGCTTACTTTGCAAATTTTATCGGAGCGATCTTCACAACAATTAGCCAGCGTTAGCGCCAGCGGCCAAACGAATGCTTATAGTTTACTTTATACCGTTACGTATGTATTACTGGATCGGCAGGGGCAGCCTATACAAGCGCCGCAAACCGTCAGTACTTCCCGTAGTTATTCCGTTACTTCAAACCAGGTATTAGGCGACACTAATGTGCAGAATATTTTAATTGCTCAAATGCAACGGGACGTTATTTATCAAATGTTAAATCGTTTAAGTTCACCCAGGACTGTGCAGATGCTTGCAGCTAAAATAAATAGTACACCTTAATCATGCAATTACGTTATGAACAATTAAATTTACATTTAGCAAAAGCATTAGCGCCGGTTTATTTTATTAGCGGTAATGAACCCTTTTTAATTGAAGACAGCCGGCGCACCATTCATAGTGCAGCCTATCAACAAGGTTTTACTGAAAAACAATCCTGGCAGATTGAAACAGGATTTTCCTGGCAGGAGTTTCTGACTGCCGCCAATTCAATGTCTTTGTTCAGCAGTAAAGAAATAATAGAATTACGTTGTGCCAATAACCACCTGAATGAAGCGGCGGGCAAAGCACTGCAACCTTATTTAGCTAACCCCTCACCGGATAAAATTTTATTAATTGTTACGGATAAATTAACGCCACAGCAACAAAAAGCCAGTTGGTATCAGACATTATTAAAAATGAGCGTAGTGATGCAAATATGGCCGTTAGAAGGCGCTGCATTAACACAATGGTTAAGACAACGTTTAGCTGCTGTTAACTTAATTACTTCAGCGCAAGGATTACAATTACTGGCTGAACGTGCGGAAGGTAATTTAATGGCTATTGCGCAGGAAATTGAAAAATTAAGTTTAGTCTATCCAACAGGAAATTTAACCCTGGAAGCGATTGCCGAAGCTGTTAATGACAGCGCACGTTTTGATGTATTTAGTTTGAGTGATGCTTTTTTACAAGGTAATAATAAACGTATGCTGCGTATTCTAGCGAGCTTAAAAGAAGAAGGGATAGAACCTATTTTAATTTTATGGGCGCTGGCTAAGGAAATCCGCACTTTGGCAACGATTGCTGAACAGCTTGCGCAAGGCAGTAATATTGAGAAGATATTATTAGAGCAACGTGTCTGGGAAAAACGCAAACTATTGGTTCGGCAGGCCGTGCAGCGGCATAAATTAACCGGCTGGCATCAATTGCTGCAACAGGCAGGTGAGATTGATTTAATGATTAAAGGATTAAAACCAGGCAATGTCTGGGATGCGTTGCTGGCGCTTTGTTTAGTAAAAGATCACCTTTCCCCTCGGGAGAGGTCGACGCGTAGCGGCGGGTGAGGGAGCGCTTATCAGCCTGAAATTCATTATTGAAGAAAACTTTTTAATTCCCCTCACCCGCCCAGGCTGCGCCTGGTCGGCCTCTCCCGCTGGAGAGGCGAAAATACGGTGGATGGTAAGTTACAATCTTTTAATCCTTTAATTTCTTATACTTAATCCGGTGCGGTTGTTTGGCCTGTTCGCCTAAGCGGCGCAGGCGATCGGCTTCGTAGTCGGTGTAATTGCCGGCAAAAAAGCTAGCGCTGCTGTCGCCTTCAAAGGCGAGAATATGCGTTGCTATGCGATCTAAAAACCAGCGATCGTGGGAAATGACCATCGCACAGCCTGGGAAAGCGAGTAAAGCTTCTTCCAACGCACGCAAGGTTTCAACGTCTAGATCATTAGTCGGTTCGTCTAATAATAAAACATTGCCGCCGCTGCGTAATAATTTAGCTAAATGCACACGGTTGCGTTCGCCACCGGAAAGGTCTTTAATAAATTTCTGCTGTTCAGTGCCTTTAAAATTGAAACGCCCGACATAAGCGCGTGATGGCATTTGGAAAGCGCCAATGGTAATCATATCCTGGCCATCTGATAATTCTTCCCACACCGTCTTATCGCCCTTTAAAGCATCCCGACTTTGATCGACATAAGCAAGCTGAACGGTATCGCCAATGCGAATAATGCCTTGGTCAGGCGTTTCCTGCCCCATCAACATTTTAAATAAAGTCGATTTACCCGCGCCGTTCGGGCCAATAATGCCGACAATCGCGCCTTTTGGCATACTGAACGTTAAATTATCGACTAATACTCTATCGCCAAAACTTTTACTGACGCCTTCAAGGTCAATTACCAAATCACCTAAACGAGCGCCCGGTGGAATATATAACTCCTGCGTTTCACTGCGTTTTTGAAATTCCTGCGAATTTAATTCTTCATAGCGTGCTAAACGTGCTTTGCTTTTTGCCTGTCGGCCTTTTGGATTAGTGCGCACCCACTCCAGCTCTGCCTGCAACGCTTTTTGATGCGCCTGCTGCTGGCGTTCTTCCTGCGCTAACCGCTGTTCTTTCTGCTCCAGCCAGGAGGAATAATTACCTTCATAGGGAATGCCATGGCCACGATCTAATTCTAAAATCCAGCCGGCCGCATTGTCTAAGAAATAACGATCGTGGGTTACGGCCACCACAGTGCCGGGATATTCCTGCAAAAACCGTTCCAGCCAGCCAACGCTTTCCGCATCTAAATGGTTGGTGGGCTCATCTAATAACAACATATCGGGTTTGGATAATAATAACCGGCATAAAGCCACGCGGCGGCGCTCACCACCCGACAATTTGGTTACATCGGCTTCCCAGGGCGGCAATCGCAGCGCATCGGCGGCGATTTCCAGCTTGCGCTCAATTTCCCAGCCGCCAGCAGAATCAATCGCATTTTGCAGATTGCCTTGCTCGTCCAGCAATTTATTCATCTCATCATCGCTCATCGGTTCAGCGAATTGCATACTGATTTCATTAAAACGATGTAATAACTGCAATACTTCACCCACGCCCTCTTCCACATTGCCGCGTACCGTTTTAGCGGAATCTAATTGAGGTTCCTGCGGCAGATAGCCGATTTTAATGCCTGGCTGTGGCCGCGCTTCCCCTAAAATATCCTTATCAATACCGGCCATAATACGCAGTAAAGTCGACTTACCGGAGCCGTTTAAACCCAATACGCCAATTTTGGCGCCCGGGTAAAACGATAACCAGATTTTTTTCAGGATTTCACGGTTATTGGGTGGGACGATTTTGCTGACGTCCTGCATGGTGTAGATGTATTGAGCCATAGGAATTTATACGTAAAGTTGATTGAGTTTGGCGCTAAAATTAACGAATATGTCCTTTGAAATCAAGGAAAATATATTTATCGCTTGATAAAGCTAATAC
>JBEPVU010000147.1:0-5608 GCA_041690855.1 Gammaproteobacteria bacterium
GCCTAATCCACCCTACTCAGAGAGAGATTAAAATACGCAATTTTAAAGTGTTTTTGGTATATACTCATCCCATTAAGGTTTTGCGTATTTTAATCTCCTCCCCCTTGAAAGGGGAAGGAATAATACGCAATTTCAAAGTGCGGCGAGTATATACTAACTTAACTTATTTTTTGAAAAGAGGCTGACATGCTAGATCCCCGATTATTACGCGCCCATATTGGAGAAGTGGCAAAACGCCTGCAAATTCGTGGGTTTCAATTGGATGTTGCAACCATTACTTCTCTGGAAAATGAACGCAAAGATTTGCAGACCACCGTACAGGATTTGCAAAGTCTGCGTAATACCCGCTCTAAAAGCATTGGCCAGGCTAAAGCGAAAGGAGAAGATATTACTGCAATGCTGGCTGAAATGGATGCAGTGGGTGAACAATTGAAACAGGCGGAAATACAACTCAATGCGCTACAGGAAAAACTGCAAGCTATCTATCTGGTAATACCCAATATTCCGCATGAAAGCGTGCCAGCAGGCAAAAGTGAAGCGGATAACCTGGAAATTCGCCGCTGGGGCGAACCTAAACAATTTCCTTATCCGCCACTCGACCATGTGGCTTTAGGCGAGCAGAACGGCTGGTTGGATTTTGCCGCCGCCGCTAAATTGACCGGTGCGCGTTTTGTGGTGATGTACGGTAAAATAGCCCGTCTGCATCGTGCATTGATTCAATTTATGCTGGACGTTCACACTAAGGAACATGGTTATCAGGAAATTTACGTACCTTATATGGTGAATAGCGATAGTTTATATGGCACAGGACAATTACCTAAATTCGCCGATGAACAATTTGCTTTAAAAGGTGAGCAGGCTTATTACTTGATTCCGACCGCGGAAGTGCCGGTTACGAATTTAGCGAGAGACGTTATTTTTGAAGCCGATCAATTGCCACAGCAATTTGTCTGCCATACACCGTGTTTCCGCAGCGAAGCCGGTTCTTATGGTAAAGACACTCGCGGTATGATTCGGCAGCATCAATTTGAAAAAGTAGAATTAGTGCAATTGGTTAAACCGGAAGATTCTTATGCTGCTCATGAAACGTTAACACGCCATGCGGAAACTATTTTACAGAAATTACATTTACCTTATCGCGTGGTTATTTTATGCGGTGCTGATCTCGGGTTTTTGTCAGCTAAAACCCATGATTTAGAAGTCTGGTTGCCAGGCCAGCAACGTTACCGTGAAATTTCTTCCTGCAGTAATTTTGAAGATTACCAGGCACGCCGTTTGCAGGCGCGCTGGCGTAATCCTGCTACGGGTAAAGTGGAACTTATTCATACGGTAAATGGTTCTGGTTTAGCGGTTGGCCGTACCTTAGTTGCCATTATGGAAAATTACCAGGATGAGCAGGGTAGAGTACACGTGCCAGCAGTATTGCAACCGTATATGGATGGTTTAAAAATAATTGAATAAAAGAGAATATTAATTATGACTCAGCAACATACACCGTTTATTGCGCCTGATCAGCAATTGCCAGAAATTACATTAAAAGTGATTTTATTATCTATCGTGTTAACCATCCTGCTGGCGGCTTCTAATACCTATCTCGCTTTAAAAATAGGTATTTTAACCTCGGCTTCCATTCCGGCGGCGATTATTTCCATGGGCGTGCTGCGTTTTTTCAAGCGTGCTAATATTTTAGAAAATAATTTAGTGCAGACTGCCGCTTCTGCGGGTGAAGCAGTAGCCGGTGGTATTGTTTATACCATTCCTGCGCTGGTTATTATTCATTACTGGAGTGGTTTTGCTTATTGGGAAAATGTGGCGATTGCATTAGCAGGCGGTATTCTGGGTGTATTATTCTCCGTGCCATTGCGCCGTGTATTAATGACAGAAAAACATTTAAATTTTCCGGAAGGCAAAGCCATTGCACAAGTTCTGCAAATGAATAAGGAAGGCAGTCAAGGGTTAAGCTTAATGTTGTCCGGCGGTGCAGCAGGCGCTTTATTAGAACTCGCGCAGACGGGATTTAAAGTCATTGCCAGCAATGTGCAAGCCTGGTTTATGAGCGGCAGCGCTATTTTTGGTTTTGGCGGTGGGTTTTCCGCCACTTTAATTGGCGCAGGCTATATTATTGGTTTTAATGTGGGACTTAGCTTGCTGTTGGGTGCTGTAGCCGTCTGGGGCATTGGCTTACCTGTTTTAAGCGCACTTTCTCATGCCAGTGTTACAGAAGGCACAGGTTCTGCGGCGCAACTTATTGCCACTGTTTATGGTGGAAAAATCCATTATATTGGCATAGGCGCTATGCTAGTCGCTGGATTATGGACATTATTAAAATTATTAAAACCTTTTTATAAAAGTCTACAACTTTCTGTGTGTGCGTTGCTGCGTAAAACAACCCTTAATATTGCCTTATTGCCGCGCACTGAACGTGATATTCCTATTCATTATATTATGTTAGGAATAATGATGATGCTGGTTGTATTATATTTTTTATTACAGCATTTATTTCCATTAGCAGGGCTTGCATTATCAAGTGCTACGAGTACCACTATTATAATAGGCAGTCTGGTTTATATTGCAGTCATGGGATTTATTTTCGTGGCTATCTGCGGTTATTTTTCGGGTTTGGTGGGCGTTTCAGCCAGTCCGGGTTCTGCAGTGATTATTGCAGGTATGTTATTTGCGGCTTTAATTTTGCGGATTATTTTATTGTCGCATAACAGTTTATTAATCCCGAGTCAGTTATTAAGCGCCGCGGCGATTACTATTATTACCGGTTCGATTATTGCCGGTGCCGCGGCGATTGCCAATGATAATATCCAGGATTTAAAAGTAGGACATATTATTGGCGCAACGCCGTGGAAACAGCAGCTCATGTTGTTATTAGGTGTATTAACGGCTGCGTTAGTCATACCGCCGGTGATGCAGTTGTTATTTCATGTGTACGGTATTGCCGGTGTGTTTCCGCATCCCGGTATGGATCCTAATCAAACCCTAGCAGCGCCGCCTGCCGCTGCAATGGCGGCCATTACGCAAGGGGTATTTAATCATGATTTACCTTGGCCGATGTTAGGATTAGGCGGGGCTATTATTGTCATCTTTATTATTATCAATCAATTGCTTAAAACACAGCAATTAGAGTTATCAATTTTAGGCATAGCGATTGGCATGTATTTACCTTTAAGCTCTTCAATCCCTTTATTTATCGGCGGTTTTATTGCGTTATTGAGTAAGCGTATAGCCTTTAAATCAGGAACAAGCCAATTAAAATGGCAGCGTAGTTTATTATTAGCGTGCGGATTAGTATCAGGCGCGGCTTTAATGGATGTGGCATTAGCCATTCCCATGGGATTGTCTGGCAATCCCAATATATTAGCGCTGTTGCCTGAAAATTGGACTATACTGGCCAATGGTTTAGGTATTTTAACGATTATCGGCTTAGGTTATTGGTTTTATCAAATTGCAAGCAGTGAGAAATAACAATGAATATTCGTACCCGTTTCGCGCCCAGTCCCACCGGCTATTTACATGTAGGCGGCGCACGCACAGCACTTTATTGTTGGTTATATGCACAGAAAAACCAGGGCGAATTTATTTTACGCATCGAAGATACTGATTTAGAACGCTCTACACCGGAGGCGGTGCAGGCTATTTTTGATGGCATGAATTGGTTGGGCTTGAATTATGATGAAGGCCCTTTTTATCAAACCAAACGCTTTGATCGTTATAAAGAAGTGATACAAAAATTTTTACAGGAAGGCAAAGCCTATCGCTGCTGTTGCAGCAAAGAACGTTTGGAAGAACTGCGAGCAAAGCAATTCGCGAATAAAGAAAAGCCACGTTATGACGGCCATTGCCGGGATTTAAATTTAAAAGAGGGTAGTCAGCCCTACGTCATCCGTTTTCGTAATCCCGCAGTAGGTGAGGTGATAGTGAATGATCAGGTGCATGGTAAAGTGGTTTTTCAAAATACGGAATTAGACGATTTAATCATTGCGCGCAGCGATTGCACCCCCACTTATAATTTTACTGTAGTGGTTGATGATTGGGACATGCAGGTTACGCATGTAATTCGTGGTGATGATCATCTCAATAATACGCCACGTCAGATTAATATGCTGTTAGCGTTAGGCGCAACGCCGCCGGTGTATGCGCATGTACCGATGATTTTAGGCAGTGATGGCAAAAAATTATCAAAGCGGCACGGCGCAGTGAGCGTTATTCAATATCGTGATGAAGGTTATTTACCGGAAGCCTTATTAAATTACCTGGTGCGGTTGGGCTGGTCGCATGGCGATCAGGAAATTTTTTCAAAAGCAGAAATGATCCAATTATTTGATATTAAACATTTAAATAAATCGGCTGCTGCGTTTAATACAGAAAAATTACAATGGTTAAATCAGCATTATTTAAAAACATTAGATCCGCAATATGTTGCCGAACAATTAAAATGGCAACTGCAGCACCAGAATATTGATACCACCCATGGCCCTGATTTAGTTGATTTAGTAATCGCGCAACGTGAGCGTGCTAAAACGCTAAAAGAAATGGCGGAAAAAAGCCGATTTTTTTATGAAGAAATTGATCCAGCCGTCTTTATTGCTAATCCTATTCCTGCCGAGATTAAACCTGCTTTAGCCAGTTTACGTGAGAAATTAGCACAGTTAACGGAATGGACAGATACCACAATTCACGAAGCGATTAATAAAACCGCTGAGGAATTTAATCTCAAACTAGGCAAACTTGCGCAACCTTTACGCTTAGCTGTAACAGGTGGCACAGTATCACCGCCGATTGATTGTACGGTGCGGTTGTTGGGGAAGGTGAAAGTGTTGGAGAGGATGCAGAAAATATTGTAGGAAAGAGACTATGGAAGGCGATATAGAACAATTGAAAGTTTATTGGGGGAAAGCGAAAGAGGAAGGCTACCATCCCCTAGTATTTCATCAGTTGGATGTTGCAGCAGTGGCATCAGTTTATTTAGATACCCATCCGAATTTTCGTAAAACTATTATTGAAGCATTAGGATTACCTGAAGATTTAACAATTTCATTGGTTTTATTTTTTATAGCTATTCATGATATGGGGAAATTTTCATTAAATTTTCAAACTAAAATACCGGCTTTATTTGAGCATTTACGTCACAAACCAGCGAAAAATATTAGTAATCAAGATAAACATCATGATGCTTTAGGTTATGTATTATGGCTTAAGTTATTACGAGATAAATTTTGTGAAAATCATATTATTTATTCAAATAACCATAAAATAAAGATTCAAAAGATTTTGAATTCTCTTGCTAATGCTGTTATGGGACATCATGGAAAGCCACTTGAAGATGAAAAATTATATAAATGTAATTATAATCGTTTTTTTCAAACTGAAGATATTGAAGCTGCTAATATTTATTTTCAAATGGCCACGCAGCTTTTTTTAAACGATAAAAGAATTAATTTTAATGAAATAATTAATATTCAGGAAATGTATGATCGCTTTCAACATTTTTCCTGGTGGTTTTCTGGTTTAACGATTTTATCAGATTGGTTAGGTTCCAATACAGATTATTTTGAATACCAGAGTTGGGGAAATTTTTCTGATTTGGCCTCTTATTGGA
>JBEPVU010000148.1:0-5549 GCA_041690855.1 Gammaproteobacteria bacterium
GCAATGGAAAATGAGGTAAATCAATTAGATTATATTTACGTTTATTCTCTATTTTTAGCCAGCAAATATCCCAATTATTAATATAAAGCGCTGCTAATGATTCTGCCACCAACAGATTAATATCAGTTTTAATATGATAAGGTTGTAGCAAAATAAAAGACTCAATAGCAAAATTATAACTACTTAAATTTAATAAAATGTTAACATTATATTGCTGAAAAACCACTTCAGTTTCATAAACTTCTAGAAATTTAATATTTAATTCGCTATTATAAAAATTATTTTTTCTGGAAATATTTTCAGAATTTTTAACAAAAAAAATGGGGTGGCTATTTATCATTTTTTGCGAAAAAGCAGATTTAAAATCAGTAATGCCTTCCTGAAACACACACTGTAATGCAACTTCAATGGAACAAACATTATTCGCCACCAAGCATAAATAAACACCAGGATTACTATTTGTAATAAATAATTGCGGTTTTATACCCCAATTTTGCCATATTTGATATAAAGCATAACCAATGCTCAACTCTAGCAAACAGTTACTTATTTTATTTTCTTTAAAATCAGTAAATAAATCGCTAATATTTAATGCTGCATTGGTTATTAGCCAATTGCTACAACGCCTTATCGCTTCTTTAAATAAAAGTTCATCCTTGTATATTTCATAAATAGCACTTAATAATTCCAAGTGGAAAAAATTGCCCATCCAGCAAGCTAGTTTAGGTGAAGCTGTTATATTTTTTTCTAAACTTTGTAAAATGTTAGCATTACTAACAAAATGGCTTTTTTGATACAGCGTCAATTTCTCTTGCAAGTCAGTGATAGAATTCGTAATAATTGCTAATCTATAATTATAATGTTCTCGCCTGATATGAGCATGGTAACACCAAGTATCTAAGGATACGGCCGGATAGCGCTGTAAATGAGTAAGCCAAGCTAAAACAAGCTGTTGTAAAGCATCCTTATCCTTTGCTGATAAAGTAAATATTTCCCAAGATTGCATGCTTACTTGCTCAACTAAATATTGTTCTGCCTGGCTGCTACTAAGCTCACGGATAATGCAATGAACATTGGTTCCACCAAAACCGAATCCACTAATGCCAGCTACGCGGTAATCACCATAAATTGGCCAATCTTCCATTTGCTGTGAAACATGGAAATTATATTTTTCAAACGGAATAAGAGGATTTAACTGATTAACATTCAAATGGCCAGGAATTTTTTTATGCTGCAATGCTAATACTGTCTTAATTAAACCTGCCATGCCTGCTGCAGGTTCTAAGTGTCCAATATTAGTTTTAACCGAGCCAAGCCAGCACGGTTGTTCCGCAGTATGCGCATTGCCAATCACTTGCCCTAATGCCTCAACTTCTATAGGATCGCCTAAATAAGTGCCTGTCCCATGACATTCGATATAATTTACCCAGGCAGGATTAATTTTATTAAGCTTATAAACTGAATTTAATAATGTTTCTTGTTGTATGCCATTAGGTGCTGTCAAACCGTTTGACTTGCCATCTTGATTAATACCGCTACCTGCAATGACGGCATAAATTCTATCTTTATCACGTAAAGCATCTGCAAGTGATTTTAAAATAATAACACCTGCGCCTTCACCCTGCACATAACCATTAGCCTCCACATCAAACGTTTTGCATTGCCCTTCTGGAGATAGCATTTTTGCTTGTGCTAATAAGTAATTATGTGACGGCAATAAATTCAAGCTAACGCCGCCAACTAGCGCTGTGCTGCATTGCTTAGTAAAAATGTGTTGGCAAGCGATATGTAAGGCAACCAATGAAGACGAACAAGCAGTATCAATAACTAAACTCGGGCCACATAAATTGAATAAATAAGATAAACGATTAGCAGCCATGCTGGATGCATTGCCAGTAGGTAAATATAAAGCATCCAATTCATTTTCAGCCTTATATAATTGAATAAATTCACTACCATAAGCTCCAATAAATACTCCCATATTAGAACCGGCCAACCTTGACAAGGTAAATCCAGCATCTTCAAAAGCCTCATAAGCAACTTCCAAGAGCAACCGCTGTTGTGGATCAATATATTGCGCTTCTCTTGGGCTGATTCCAAAAAAGTGAGGATCAAATTGCTCAATATCCTCTAAATATCCTCCCCAATAAGGATGCTGTAAATCACGTAAATTTAATTCAGGTGTATGATTTAATAATTGCCAGCGTTTTTCAGGCATTTTTTCGATAATATTTTTTCGCTCAGTCAGCAATTGCCAGAATGCCATTTTATCTGGCGCTTTTGGCAAACGGCAACTTAATCCGACAATTGCAATAGGTTCATTTTGAATCCTTTGATTCTTTAATATCTGCTTTAATTTTCTTATAGTAAATAAAGTTTTTTGTAACAACGAAAGTTTTAGCATAAATATTAATTAATAAAATAGTCTTCTACTTCTGTTAATTCAGCTTGTAGTAATAAATTAATTTTTTCATCATTAAGTTGATGAATTTCAGTCCGTAGATCAGCATCACTTATTAATGAAAAATTCTCTTTCTCAATAGCTGTCAACGATTTTTTGTTTATAATCTGTTGATTATAAATATAATCGGCCAATTGATTAACAGTAACATATCGATATAAATCCATAGGCGTTAATTTATCTGGCAATACCTGTGAAATTTCGGCAATAAAATTTATACCTACAATTGAATCAGCCCCATAATTTTGCAAAGGTATATTTAAATCAATTTCAGATAGTTGCATACCTAACACGCGCGATAAAAAATGCAAAACGATAGCGGTAATTTCTTTTTTCTCTTGAAATTTAAATTCAATATTTAAAGTTTCAGGTATTGAAATAAATTCAGCAAAAAAAGAAGCTTTAGCAAAATGGCTATTAATTTTCAAAAATTTAATCCAATCAACTTGCATGATTAAAGTATTATTAATATTTTTGGCCAAAAAATAATTTAATATTTCCAATCCCTGTGCAATTGGTAAAACATTCAAGCCTATTGCTTTAAATAAAGTATCATGGCCATGCTCAAATCCCATACCTTTTTCAGCCCAGGTAGTCCAATTAATGCAAATAGCTGGTAAGTTCAAACTGCGACGATAATACGCAAAACTATCCATGAAGCTATTGGCAATCGCATAAGCAGTTAAACCAGCAGCCCCTAAATAAGGAATTGCGGCGGTAGAAGAAAAAAGCACAAAATATTTTAGTGGCTTGTCAATAAATAACTCATGTAAAGCGAGTGTTCCCTGCACTTTTGCAGTTAATACCGATGATAAAATCTGGGGATTCATATGTTCGATTGGAATATTATCTGTTGTAATACCCGCCAGATGAAAAATACTATCAATAATAACACCCCATTTTTGTTCTAGTGTTTTAACAGCTATAGCAATTTGTTTTTTATCCGCCACATTAATAGCAACATACACCACATTAATACCTTGTGCCTCTAATTTAAGTATATTTTCAATTTTATTCTTTACTTTTAGGTCAATCACTATTGACCAATCATTACGTTCTGGCAATGGTGAATTACCAATCAGTAATAAATAGCGTGTGCCCTGTTGAGCCAGCCAATGAGCTACCTCTAAACCAAGCGCTCCTAAGCCGCCTGTAATCAAAGCCGCCAGAGGAGGCTGCCAATGATAAGATTGCGGTTGCTGATTACTAATTAATTTATTTAATTTTAATGTATAACGCTCACCTCGTCGATAAGCCAGATAATTTTCTACAGGATTATTGCCTATTTCAGCTAATATGAGTGAAAATTGTTCAGCTAATGTAGCTGCTGGATCAATATCTAATAAGCAAATATTAAATTCTGGCTGTTCCATTGTTAAAATACTAGCAAAAGTCATTAGTGGCGTTTGCCAAAACTGAGGAACTTCTTTTACAGTCACTGGCTGACTACCTTGTGTTATTAACCAAATATCAGGCTTAATTTCCCAAATTTGACTAATAATAGCTTGAGAAAATAGCAACCATAATTTTCCTAAATTTATCTGATAACTCGTTTCCCACAAATCAGCTTGTTGTATTGGCGTAACAAGCAATATTGGCCATAAATAAATAATATTAATAGGCATTATCCCATTTTTATTTAAGTAATTAAATAAAAATTGATAGTCTTCTAAGTGTTCTGAGTTAATAGTAAATTTTCGCTCAGCCAATTGAGCAAATTTATCGCCAGGCATACAAAAAATCCAATGGTTATTATTTAATTGGTTTTCTATTGATTGATATGCTTTATCATCTATAAAAAATAGCCAGTCTTGCCTCTGCATCGAAATAGCATTACTTTTTATTATTATCGTTTCCTTCCACATCAAGTGATAAAACCAATCCATACTATCCTGAGATAATTCGCTATTATTGCTGACAGGTTTATTTTCGATTCTCTGATCAAATACTTCAGCAAAACCTGGCTGCTCAGTCACCCAGCAACGGCGTTTCTCAAATGGATAAACAGGCAAAGGAATAATCTTAGGTAATTCTAATGAATAGATTTTCAACCAGTCAATATCTTCGCCTGAAACCCAACGCAAAGCTAAATTTTTATACTGATTTTTTGCATCTTCTACCAGCAACTGTTCTGTATCATTAAAAATTTCTGGGTAATTAGTCCAGCCTTCGGTAGCAAACTGAATAGGATTTTGCAAATAGTCTTGTAATAAAGATAATAATTCACTGCTATTTGTTATCACTAAAGCTAATCTGACTGGCATCGCTTCTCTACCTATTTGCAAAGTAAAGCAAATATCAGCAAGTTTTTTCTGAATCTTTATAAAAGAATTTTGATTATCCGTTTCTTTCTGTAAAAAATTACAATAAAGATTTATATACTCCACTAATCGTTCAGAATTTTGCGCCGACAATATAAAAATAAACTGTGTTTGATTCAATTTTTCTTGCAGATTCGATATTTTCACTGGAATATATTCCTCTACAATTAAATGAACATTAACACCACCTGCGCCAAACGAACTTATTCCAGCCCGCCGCGGCAACCCTTGTGGAACTTTCCATTCAGTTAAATCACGTTGTATATAAAAAGGAGTTTTTGAAAAATCAATATAAGGATTTAAATGCTCACTATGTATGGATGGTACTAACATTTTATGCTGAAACTGTAATAATACTTTAGTTAATTGTGAAATCCCTGCTGCAGCTTCTAAATGACCAATATTAGACTTAATGGATCCTACAGCGCAAAATTGCTTATCCTGAGTATAACGTTCAAAAGCATTTTGTAATCCTTTAATTTCTATAGGATCGCCCAAAGCTGTACCTGTTCCATGTGCTTCAATATAGCTGATAGTTCGTGGATCAATTTTTGCTTTAATAAGCGCATTAACAATTAATTCTGTTTGTGCATTAGGATTAGGTACTGTATAGCCACTTGTTTTGCCGCCATGATTAATACTGCTTGCCCGGATAATGCCATAGATAAAATCATTATCACGTATCGCAAGCCGTAATGGTTTTAATAAAACAGCACCTACGCCTTCACCAGGTACATAGCCACTACCACCTGCGGCAAAACTTGTAC
>JBEPVU010000149.1:0-5533 GCA_041690855.1 Gammaproteobacteria bacterium
CCGCTTTTTTGGCTTGATAAAGCGCCGCATCGGCGGCGGTAATCAGTGCGGCAGAGTTGTTGGCATGATCGGGGAATAACGCCACACCTTGGGAAATGGTTATCTGGCCTAATGCATCTTTGACATATTTGACGTGCAAACGATGTACTGCCTTGCGTAATTCTTCAGCACGTTCTCTGGCGATTTCAACGGTTGCTTCATACAATAACAGCACGAATTCTTCACCGCCATAACGGCAGGCAATATCACTTTCGCGTATATGCTCTGTAATGACATGCCCCAGTTCTCTTAACACGGCATCACCCGCATCATGGCCATAGGTATCGTTAAAACGCTTAAACTGATCCACATCCAGCATAATAAGCGCGATAGGCGTATTTTTACGTTCGGCGCGCTGGATTTCTCTACCCAATGATTCTTCCAGATAACGGCGGTTAAATAAACTGGTCAGTGGATCACGGATAGATTGGTAACGCAGGGTTTCACGTAATCTAATATTGGCTAATGCCAGACTGATTTGTTCAGCCACCGTTGTCATTAATAATTGTTTATTTGAATTCAGCGGAGTGTTCTTTCCTAACGCATAATTAGGCAACAGCTCTAAATAAAATAAGCCTAATGTGTCATTCTGCGCAATTAATGGAATACAGATATAACGTGGAGCAGGTATATTTTCGCTGAGTTTAATATGATGACATAATAAATTCTGCTGATCTTTATCGGCATGATGTAATTGCCCGCTGCGCAACGCCCAGCAATGATCGGGCGAAAAAACATGTTCTTTACTGCAAGGTTCGCCCCAACTGGCTGCTAATTCTAAATAATTATGGGAAGCATGCATGACATATAAAATGCCCGCGGCAAATGGCAACATCTGCTGGCAATAGAGCGTAATCGGTATATAAGCTTCGTCAGTCGTCAAACAGGATTGCAGTGCGCGGCTCATTTCCGCTAGCAAGGTAATTTCAGTGTTATATTGTTTTAATTCAATCACGCCACGCTCTAATTGTGCATTGACCAACTGCACAGCCTGCTCGGCTTTGCTTCTGGCACGCAATTGATAATTAAATAAAAAGAACACTATCAAAAAAAGACCGAGGCTAAAACTATCCGCACTCAAAATAATGGCGTGAATAGTTTCCGATTGTTGTAAACTTAGATCATTACGCTCTTTGAGCAATAACAATTCTGCATTATTAATACTACTCAATTGTAATTGGATTTGTTGCGTCATTAAATTGCCGCGATTGAGTGATAGGGGGTTTTTCTGTTTATAATCCGCCAGCGTTGCCGCAAAAATAGCGATGCGTTGTTTTAAGAGCGGTCGTAATGCATTAAGCCGTGTCTGCTGTGCAGCATTGTCAGCCGTGAGTTCTGTTAATTTTGCAAAAGTATCATTAAATTTAGTGATAGCAGCTTCATAAAAGTCCAGATATACTTCGTCTCCTGCTATTAAATAACCGCGATGATTTGATTCTGCATCGGCTAAAGCCAGTAATACATTATCCGTGGTTTGTATCACTTCACGCGTATGCACAATCCAGGCATTCGTGGCAGACAAATTTTTAATATACCGATAGGAAGTCAGATCAATGGTCACTAAAATCAATAATGCCAGGAAAAATAGTATGTTGATTAATAATTTGCGCAAGGTTCCCTCTCTCACTCTGATACGTCTGTAATTAAGTCATTCCACATGAATTTTCAGTTTTTTTTATTTTACACTGTCATCCTGAGGAACGCAGTGACGAAGGATCTCCCACTATAGGCGCCCATCCAGGGAGATCCTTCGTCGCTACACTCCTCAGGATGACAGATGAAAAAAGCCTATTCAATTTTAGTGGGTCGCGGCCAGTTTTCAAAAATGCGTTGTTCACCGCGTGTTAACGCCAGCGCGTTGTCAGGTACGTTACGTTTAATGGCAGAACCTGCGCCAACGGTAGCGTTTTCGCCAATCGTTACAGGAGCAATCAGTGCCGTATTAGAACCAATAAATGCATTATCACCAATAATGGTTTTATGTTTATTAGCGCCATCGTAATTACAGGTAATTGTGCCTGCGCCAATATTGACTTTTTTACCCAACGTAGTATCGCCGATATAGCTGACATGATGCACTTTAGTGTCTGCGCCAATGTCGGAGTTTTTTATTTCCGCAAAATTACCCACCTGCGCGCCTTTTCTTAATAAAGTGCCTGGACGAATACGCGCAAACGGGCCTACTTCGCAATGATCTTCAATCACGGCGTCTTCGATAAAAGAATTGGCTTTGATAATGACATTTGCGCCAATCTTAACATTACGCAAAAAAGTATTAGCGCCAATAAGGGCATGAGCGCCTATTGTGATTTCACCCTCTAAAATGACGTTAATATCAATGGTAACATCGCTGGCGATCTGTGCTGCGCCGCGTAAATCAAAACGTTCGGGATCTAATAAAGTAACGCCTGCCAGCATTAATTTTTTTGCCTGCTCACGCTGATAATAACGTTCTAACTGCGCTAACTGCAGGCGATCGTTAATGCCTTGTCCTTCTTCAGGTTCTGCAACGCTAACAGTGTTAATGGTTATATTTTCCGCGACAGCCATAGGAATAATTTCAGGATAATAATATTCGACTTGTGTATTATGATTATTCAGCATTGGCAACCAACGTTTTAAATTATCAGCGGACGCAATTAAAATACCTGTATTAATTTCTTTTATTTCTTTTTGTTCCGCCGTCGCATCTTTATCTTCAACAATTGCAACTAATTGATTAGCCGCATTACGAATAATGCGGCCTAATCCTGCAGGATTAGGTAGTTGTGCGGTGAGTACCGCTATTTCATCAGCAGACGCCGCAACGAGTAATTTTTGTAACGTGTTCAATGAAATTAAAGGTACATCACCAAACAACACTAATACACGCGCATTATTTTCTATAAAAGGCATAGCCCGTAACAAGGCATGTCCGGTACCGAGTTGTTCTTTTTGCTCGATCCATTGCACGGGTAAATCTGCCAAGGCAGTGCGCACCTGCGCGCCGCCATGTCCATAAACTACATTTATTTTTGCAGGATTAAGTTGTTGTACCGCGTGAATAACGTGCGTTAATAAAGGTTTACCAGCCAAAGGATGCAATACTTTCGGCAATGCCGATTGCATACGTTTACCTTGCCCAGCAGCGAGAATGACGATATTAAGCAGCCTATCTGCTATAGGATTTTTCAATCCTTCACCTTAAGCTTTTTACGCATTTTACGGATGGTTTCTAATTGGGCGACCGCTTCGGCCAGTTCGGCGGTAGCTCTTGCATAGTCAACGTCTTCAGACGTGGCGGTTTGTTTCTGTAAGGTTTGTTCGGCGCGTTCTTTCGCTTCCAACGCAGCGGCTTCGTCTAAATCACCCGCACGCTTCACAGTATCGGCTAACACGGTGACAATATGTGGCTGGACTTCTAAAATTCCGCCTTTGATATAAAAGATTTCTTCTTCATTGCCAGGTTTGGCAATTTTGATCTGTCCTTCTTTTAAGAAGGTTAATAAAGGCGCATGGCGCGGCCAGATGCCCAGTTCGCCTAATAGACCTGTAGCAATTAAATGCTCGACAACGCCCGAAAAAATCTGGGCTTCCGCGCTGACAATATCAACATGCATGGTCATGGCCATTGTTATTTATCTCTACAGTGATTTGGCTTTGGCAACGGCTTCGTCAATATTGCCTACCATGTAAAATGCCTGCTCAGGCAAATGATCATATTCGCCGCTGATAATCGCTTTGAAACCACGAATGGTATCTTTTAAAGCGACATATTTACCGGGTGCGCCGGTGAAAATTTCAGCAACGAAAAATGGCTGCGATAAAAAGCGTTGTATTTTACGTGCGCGCATTACCGTTAATTTATCGGTTTCCGATAATTCATCCATCCCTAAAATCGCAATAATATCTTTTAATTCTTTATAACGCTGTAAGGTATTCTGCACCGCGCGAGCGGTATCGTAATGTTCCTGGCCTACGATTAAAGGATCTAACTGGCGGCTGGTAGAATCCAACGGATCAATCGCTGGATAAATCCCTAACTCGGCAATCTGGCGCGACAATACAACGGTCGCATCTAAATGCGCGAACGTGGTGGCCGGTGATGGATCAGTTAAATCGTCCGCCGGTACGTAAACGGCTTGAATAGAGGTGATAGAACCCGTCTTGGTTGACGTGATGCGTTCCTGCAACGCGCCCATTTCAGCCGCTAGTGTTGGCTGATAACCCACCGCGGAAGGCATACGGCCTAATAACGCAGACACTTCTACGCCCGCTAAGGTGTAACGGAAAATATTATCAATAAATAATAAGACATCGCGGCCTTCGTCACGGAAATGTTCGGCCACAGTTAAGCCAGTTAAAGCCACTCGCAAACGATTGCCAGGCGGTTCATTCATCTGGCCGTAAACCAGCGATACTTTATCCAATACATTGGATTCTTTCATTTCATGATAAAAATCGTTACCTTCGCGTGTACGTTCGCCGACACCGGCAAATACGGAATAACCGCTGTGTTCGATCGCAATATTACGGATTAATTCCATCATATTAACGGTTTTACCCACACCGGCGCCGCCGAATAAACCCACCTTACCGCCTTTCGCAAAAGGACACAGTAAGTCGATAACTTTAATGCCGGTTTCTAATAATTGTTCATTAGCGGCCTGCTCTGCAAACGTTGGCGCGGCGCGATGAATAGGCGCTATGGTGTCTGTTTCGATAGGGCCTGCTTCATCGATAGGATTACCTAACACATCCATAATACGGCCTAGTGTGGCTTTGCCGACCGGCACTGAAATAGGACGTCCGGTATTAAATACTTTTAATTCGCGGCGCAGGCCATCGGTCGAACCCATCGCGATGGTTCTGACAATACCGTCACCCATCTGCTGTTGGACTTCTAAAACCAGACCGCCTTCTTCTACTTGCAAAGCATCAAAAATTTTAGGCACCGCCTCGCGTGGAAATTCCACATCAATCACCGCACCAATAATTTCAACAATTTTTCCGACTGCATTCATAGGTTACTCTCTATTTTAAAAACTTATCTCTTTTTATTAAACCGCCGCCGCACCTGCCACTATTTCCGCCAATTCCTGTGTAATAGCGGCCTGGCGGGCTTTGTTATAAGCCAATTGTAAACCATTAATTAAATCGCCTGCATTTTCGGTCGCATTTTTCATCGCAACCATGCGGGCGGCCTGTTCACACGCAATATTTTCTACTACCGCCTGATAAACCTGCGATTCAATATAACGCTTTAATAATAATGTTAATAATTGTCTCGCGTCCGGTTCATAAATATAATCCCAGCGATGCGCCATCTCAGGTTCTTCTGTTGCTACAATCGGTAACAATTGCAGAATACAGGGTTTCTGACTCATGGTATTCACAAATTCATTGTAAACAATATATAAACTATCCAGCGTGCCGGCATCATAACTATCCAGCATAACTTTAACGATCCCAATCAAATCTTCAATTTTAGGCGCATCGCCTAAATGATTAGCTT